>JASHXZ010000422.1 GCA_030043285.1 Xanthobacteraceae bacterium
GGCTCGAAGATCAGCTTGCAGTGCAGGCCGGCGGTGGCGCGCTTGACCACGGCCGCATAGGCCTGCGGGTCGGGCGGCGGCGCGTTGTCCTCGCGATACGGGATGCCAAGGCCGCCACCGAAGTCGAGGTGCTCGATGGTGTGGCCGTCGCCGCGCAGCGCGCGCACGAAATCGGCCAGCAGCGCAAACGCGTTGCCGAACGGATCGAGCGCAACGATCTGGCTGCCGATATGCGTATCGACACCGGCGACGCGCAGGCCCGGCAGTTTTGCGGCGCGCGCATAGACCTCGCGGGCGCGGCTGATCGGGATGCCGAATTTGTTCTCGGCCTTGCCGGTCGTGATCTTGACGTGAGTCTTGGCGTCGATGTCGGGATTGACGCGAACCGCAATGTCGATGGTGCGGCCCTTGGCGGCAGCGATCGACGACAGAAGCTCGAGCTCCGGCTCGGATTCGACGTTGACGCAGAGAATGCCGGCGTCGATCGCGAGCGCGAGTTCATCGGCGGTCTTGCCGATGCCGGAGAACATGATTTTGTCCGGCGGGATGCCGGCGGCGCGGGCGCGAAGGAGCTCGCCGCCCGAGACCACATCGACGCCCGAGCCGAGCCGGCCCAAGGTCGCGATCACCGCCTGGTTGGAATTGGCTTTGACTGAATAGCAAATAAGCACGTCGACGCCGGCGAAGGCGTCGGCGAACACACGGTAATGGCGCTCGATGGTCGCGCTCGAATAGCAATAAAGCGGCGTGCCTACGGCGTCGGCAAGCGCCACAAGATCGACGTCCTCGGCGTGCAGCACGCCGTCCCGGTAGGCAAAATGATGCATGGGCTTTGTTTAGCCTGCGCGGGCAGGCTCCGCCACCGTGCACGCGACCGGAGCCCGGCCTATCGGATCAGTGGGTCGAGAATAAATGTCCTCGCGCTCGGCTGCGTCGGCGCCGGCAAGGCTTGCGTCGCCACCACAGGCGGCGCCGCTTGCTGAGCCGTCCCGATCGGCGTCAGCGGATCGACATAAGTTCGCTGCGCGGGCGCAGCGTTCGCGGCCGCCGGGGCGACCGGCAGTTCGGCGCTCGGCGGCGGATCGAGCGGCCCTTTACGGCCGCATGCGGTGAGCGCAAGCGGCAGGACCAGCGCCACGACCAGAGCGCCTGCAAAACTAAGACGATAAGCCGCCAAGTCCTGTTCCCCCGTCGCCGCGGCCACCCGGGCGCCGCGACCCTACCAGATCACCGCCACACGGCGAGATTTTGTCGCGAACGCGTTGCCAAGCCGTTGCCGTCCCTTTTAGCGGCTGTGGCCCGACGTTTTCGCCGAAAAACTATTGCGTTCCAAGCGCTTGAGCCAGCTTTTGGCTTGCGCCCGGACGTTTTTCGGCGCCGTACCGCCAAAACCGGCGCGGCTTGCGACCGATTTATCGACCGACAGCACGGCAAAGACCTCCGCGGTGATGCGCGGCTCGATCGACTGCATTGCCTCGAGCGGCAGCAGGTCCAGCGCCACGCCGGCCTCGGCCGCCTTGGCGACGATCCGGCCGGTCACGTGGTGGGCCTCCCGGAACGGCAATTTGAGCACCCGCACCAGCCAGTCGGCCAAATCGGTCGCCGTCGAATAGCCTTCACCGGCCGCGGCCCGCATGCGCGCCACGTCAGGCTCGAGGTCGCGCACCATGCCGGTCATGGCGGCGATCGACAGTGCCAGCGCCTCAAAGGCACCGATGGCGCCTTCCTTGTCCTCCTGCATGTCCTTCTGATAGGCGAGCGGCAGCCCCTTCATCACCGTCAGCAGCCCGAGCAGCGCGCCGACGATGCGGCCGGTCTTGGCGCGAATAAGCTCGGCGGCGTCCGGATTGCGCTTCTGCGGCATGATCGAGGAGCCGGTGGTGAAGCGGTCGGAAAGCCGGATCAGCCCGACCAGCGGCGACGACCAGATCACGATCTCCTCGGCAAAGCGCGACAGATGCAGCGCCGCGATGGCGGCGGCCGACAGCCCCTCAAGCACAAAATCGCGGTCGGCAACCGCATCGAGCGAATTGGCCATGGGCCGGGCAAAACCCAAATCCTTGGCGGTCATCGCCCGGTCGATCGGAAACGGGGTGCCGGCGAGCGCCGCGGCGCCGAGCGGGCTTTCGTTGAGCCGCGCCCGCGCATCGGCAAAGCGGCCGCGGTCGCGCGCCGCCATTTCCACGTAGGCCAGCAGATGATGGCCGAACGTCACCGGCTGCGCGGTCTGCATGTGGGTGAAGCCCGGCATCACGGTTGCGGCGTGCGCCAGCGCCCGTTCGGCCAGCGCCCGCTGGTAGGCGGCGAGCGCGCCGTCGATCGCGTCGATGGCGTCGCGGACCCAGAGCCGGAAATCGGTCGCGACCTGGTCGTTACGCGAGCGCGCTGTGTGCAGCCGGCCGGCCGAAGGCCCGATCAGCTCGGCGAGCCGGCTCTCCACGTTCATGTGGATGTCCTCTAGCGCCCGCTGGAACGCGAACTTGCCGGCCTCGATCTCTGACAGGATCGTGTCTAGACCGTGAGCGATCTTCTTTGCATCTTGGGCCGTGATGATGCCGCTTTTGGCGAGCATCGCCGCATGCGCCTTGCTGGCGGCGATGTCCTGCCGGTAAAGCTTGCGGTCGATGTCGATCGAGGCGTTGATCTCCTCCATCAGCGGGTCGGGCTTTTGGCCGAAGCGTCCGCCCCACATTTTGTTGGCCATGGTTTTGTGTCCGCCCGAGGTTCCGCCAAATCTGCCAGTCCACCAGTCTGTCAGTCGCCTATGAGTGAGCAAAAAGAACAAGCCGAAAAGCCGAGCCGTCCCGTAAGCCGCCGCCGTTTAGGCGTCGCAGCCGCAATCGCGGTTCTGGCCGTTCTTGTGGCGGTATACGGGATCGGGCATCTGCGAAGCAATCCGGACGCTGCCGCCTGCCGGCAGGCGCTCGCCACTGCGGCGCGGATCGCGCCGCTCGCCCATGGCGAGGTCGCCGCGCTCGCCGTAGCGCATACCGGGTACCGCGTGCCCGATCTCGCTTTCAAGGACAGTGACGGCCAGGCCCGGACACTTCAGGACTGGCACGGCCGCACCGTGCTGCTCAACCTGTGGGCCACCTGGTGCGTGCCATGCCGCAAGGAGATGCCGGCGCTCGACGCGTTGCAGGCCAAGCTCGGCAGTGACAAATTCCAGGTCGTCGCCGTCAACATCGACACCCGCGATCCGCAAAAGCCGCGCAATTTCCTCAAGCAGGTCGGCGTCAGCCACCTCGCCTATTACACCGACGACAGCGCGCAGGTGTTCGAGACGCTCAAAGAGGCCGGCAAGGCCTTCGGTATGCCGACCACGCTGATCATCGGCCCCCACGGCTGCGAGATCGGCAATATGGCGGGTCCCGCCGAATGGGCGAGCGACGACGGCGTCAAGCTGGTCAGTGCCGCGATCAACACCGTTCAGTAGCCCGGATGAGCGAAGCGACATCCGGAACAGCCGTCCACGTGGTCCCCCGGATATCGCTTCGCTTATCCGGGCTACAGGTCCGCCTTGGCGGCGGCGCGGAATTTTGCCACGCTTCCATCGGCGACATCGCGGTGGAGACCTCGTGCACATCAATCGCCGCATGGCATTGCGCGGCCTCGGGGCCGCCGCTGGAGCTGGCCTCGGCGCGGCGCACGCCGAGACGCCGTATCCGGCGCGGCCGGTTCGCATCATCGTACCGGCAACGCCTGGCGGGCCTTACGATCTCGTCCCGCGCTTTGTCGCCGACTATGTCGGGCGCACGCACGGCTGGACCATCGCCGTGGAGGATCGCCCAGGCGCAAGCGGCATCGTCGGCATTATCGCCTCCAAGCAGGCGGCGCCGGACGGCTACACGCTGGCGGTGACCAATTCAGGCACGCACGGCTCCGAGCCGGCCTTCAACCAGCACCTGCCCTACGATCCCTACGCCGACCTCGTGCCCGTCGTGCTGTTGGCGCAGGGCGCGCTCGTGCTGCTGGTCGGCAAGTCGATGCCGGCCAACTCGCTCGCCGATCTGCTCGCACTCATTCGCGCCCGGCCGGGCGTGCTGAAATTCTCCAGCGCCGGCTATGTGACGCAGCAGCATCTCGCGGTGGCGATGATGCTGCAGCGCGCCGGCCTGCCACAGGCGGCCTGCATTCATGTGCCGTATCGCGGCCTGGTCGAAGCGGTGCGGGCGCTCCTCGCCGGCGAAGTCGATTTCATGATCGTGAGCACCGGCTCGGTGCGCGGTTATCTCGCCACCGGCGAACTGCGCGCGCTTGCCATCACCGCGCCGTCGCGCTCCACGCACTTGCCGGACGTGCCGACCTTCGCCGAACTTGGCTATCCGGGTTATCAGATTCTCGCCTGGTGCGGGCTTGCCGCGCCCGCCGGCACGGCGGGGCCGATCGTCGCGCGCTGGAACGCTGTAGCCAATGAGGCTTTGCAGAACGAGGATGTACGCGCGCGCATCGCCAAACTGGATTACGACCCACGCGGCGGCTCGGCGGCGGATTTTGCCGCATTCTTCCGCCACGACATCGAGACTTATAAGCAGCTCGCCGCCGCTACCGGACTGAAGGAAGAGTGAGCTTCTGATACGGCGCCGGAGCGGTCCGCGGCCCTCGTTAGGCGCTGACGTTCAGGTTCGTTCCGATGCCGGCCGCCACATTGGCAAGCGAGTCGAAACTCTGCTGAGCGGCATCGACGAGCTGCGTTACCGACGATGCATTGTCGGCGTTCATGCGTGACAGCCGCGCCGCGAAGGCGAGCTGCATCATGCCGGTCTGTGAGCCAATGAGGGCCGCTACGAGGCTCGTTTCCATGAGCGGACCATATGGCCGGACGTTGAACAATCGATGAATCAAGAACAGCCAATTCGTGCATTAGGACCGTGCAAATCTCCATTGTCATGCCCGCAAATGCGGGCATCCAGCAAACACGATCGTCGGCGGCGATTACTGGATCGTCCGCTTTCCGGGCCCTGTTTCCCGGACGATGGCAAGCAACGGCGTTTGGCGGCGCACACAATGCCGCTTGACAGCACTACCGCGCCCGCTATACTTAACCATATGGTTAAGCTTTCAACTGCACCGCTCGACCGCACCTTTGCGGCGCTCGCCGATCCGACGCGGCGCGCGCTGGTGATGCGGCTTGCCGAACGCCCCGACCTTTCGGTGAGCGAACTCGCCGCGCCGTTCGAGGTATCGCTGCCGGCGATCATGAAGCACCTCGGCGTGCTGGCGAAAGCAGGCCTCGTCGCGCGCGAGAAGACCGGCCGCGTCGTTGCCTGCCGGCTCAAGGCGGAGCCGATGCGCGAGGCTTTTGAATGGCTCAATCGCTACGAAAAATTCTGGTCCGATCGTCTCAACAGCCTCGCGGCTTTTCTGGAGGAAGACCAATCATGGCCACCCAAACCGCAACCAAGCCGAGCCTCACCATCAAGCGCCGGCTCAACGCGTCGCCCGCCAAAGTCTTCGCGGCGTGGACCGACCCGGAAAAAGTGAAAGGCTGGATGGGTCCCGGCGACACCAAGGTGCTCGCCGTCGAATGCGAGCCGCGCGCCGGCGGCCGCTACCGCTGGCTGATGCGCGCACCGAGCGGGGAAGATCACGACGTCAGCGGCGTTTATCGGGAGTTCGTGCCCGGCCGGAAGCTGGTGTTCACCTGGGCGTGGAAGAGCATGCCCGAACGCGAGTCGCTGGTCACCGTCGATCTCAAACCGGACGGCGACGGCACGCTTCTGACGCTGACCCACGAGCAATTCCTCGATGACGACGCGCGCAACCGCCATCGCCAGGGCTGGGAGAGCGCAATGGACAAGCTGGAGAAATTCGTCGCCTGAGCGACGTCATCAATCCTCGGCGGGTCAGCCGCGAAGCGGCGTAACTCACCGAGGTTGGACAGTTGGTTTCGCTTCATTCAACCAATCTACGGTCACAACAAAAGGAGTAAGCCATGCCGCACGGCACATTCTTCTGGAACGAATTGATGACGCGCGACGTCGAGCGCGCCAAGAAATTCTACGCCGACACCATCGGCTGGCGCTTCGACGCCATGCCGATGCCGGACGGCAGCGGCACCTATTGGATCGCCAAAATGGGCGACCAGTCGGTGGCCGGCATGCTCGACATCAGTGCACCCGCCTTCAGCGGCGTGCCGGAAAGCTGGATGGCCTACATCGCCGTCGACGACGTCGATGCGCGCGTCAAAAAGGCGCTCGCCGCCGGCGCCAAACAAATGAAGCCGACGTTCGACGTGCCCGGCATCGGCCGCATCGCCGTCCTGATGGAGCCGGGCGGCGCCGGCATCGGCTGGATGACGCCGGTTTCGTGACTTTCCGTAGCCCAGAGCCCGGATCGAGCGACCCGCCTACGCTCGCACTGCGAGTTACGGCGCGGTTTTAGTCTCGCCGAAGCGCCGAGCGCAAAGGCGGAAGCGAAATCCGGGAACGGACGAGAGGCGTGATCGCCACCCCGGATCGCGCGCCACGCGATCCGGGCTACAAGTCAGGAGCACACCATGGAGCCGCACAAGATCGTGTCCCATGACGATTGGATCGCCGCGCGCAAGGCGTATCTGGTCGAGGAAAAGGCTTTCAGCCGCGCCCGCGACGCGCTCGCCCGCAGGCGCCGCGAGCTGCCGTGGGAGCGGGTCGAGAAGCGCTACGTGTTCGACGGCCCCACCGGCAAGGAAACGCTCGCCGATCTGTTCAGCGGCAAGAGCCAGCTGATCGTCTATCACTTCATGCTCGGCCCGGGCTGGGAAGCCGGCTGTCCGAGCTGTTCGTACCTCGCCGACCATTTCGACGGTGCCGTCGCCCATTTGACGCAGCGCGACGTGTCGTTCGTCGTGGTGTCGCGGGCGCCGCTCGCGGAAATCGAAAAATTCAAGACGCGCATGGGCTGGCGCTTCAAATGGGCTTCGTCGTTCGGCAGCGACTTCAATTGCGATTATCAGGTCTCGGTGTCGCCGCAGGAGAAGACGAGCGGCAAGGTGCTGTACAATTACGAGATCATCGAAGATTTCCCGAGCGAGGAGCGCCCGGGCGCCAGCGTGTTCTACAAGAACGAAGCCGGCGAGGTGTTCCACACCTACTCGACCTACGGCCGCGGCCTCGACATCCTGATCGGCGCCTACAATTTCCTCGATCTCGCCCCAAAGGGCCGCGACGAGGATGGCCTCGCCTGGTCGATGGCCTGGGTGCGCCACCACGACCGCTACGACGACGCCGCAGTCGATACGAAAGCGACATACCAGGAACCCAAATCCGCCTCATGCTGCGACTAGACGAAAGTCTGCGCAGCTCGTTGTTCACCACCAGGAGCAGAATATGAAACTGTATGG
This sequence comes from Xanthobacteraceae bacterium, assembly GCA_030043285.1. GTDB lineage: Bacteria > Pseudomonadota > Alphaproteobacteria > Rhizobiales > Xanthobacteraceae > BOG-931. The sequence continues at coordinate 7,325 of JASHXZ010000422.1, forward strand.
TTTCCCAGCCTCACCGAACACCTGGAAAGTACGCGCACTGGCGGCGTATTTGAAAACGCCGCTCGAGTTGGAGCTGGTCGACCTTAGCAAGGGTGCTCAGCGTTCCCCAACCTATCTTGCGATCAACCCGACCGGCCGCACGCCGACGCTGATCGACGGCGATTTCTCGCTGTGGGAATCGAACGCGATCCTGCAATACCTCACCGCCAAGAGCGCGAGCCCGCTGTGGCCCAATGACGCGCAGAGCCGCGCCGACGTCAGTCGCTGGCAATTCTGGCAACTGGCACATTGGAGCGCCGAAGCCTGCGCGCCGCTGATATTCCAGCGGCTGGTCAAAAAATTTGTGAACCTTGGCCCACCCGACGAAACCGAGCTTGCCAAGGGCACCGAATGCTTCAACAAAGAGGCCGCCATGCTTAATGCGCATCTGGCCAAGCAAAAATACCTCGTCGGCGGCGCGCTTACGATCGCGGACTTTGCCGCGGCAGCGCCGCTGTTCTACGCCAAGCAGGCGGAGATGCCGCTCGGCCCATACGCCAACCTGCGCAGCTGGTTCGAGCGCGTCGCGGCATTGCCGTGCTGGTCGGAAACAGCCCCGCAATTGCCGGCAGCCGCGTAACGCTGCCTTCTACCTTTCGTCATTGCCGGGCATGGGGTCCCCGCGACGCTAGCGTCGCGGGGACCCCATGCCCGGCAATGACGAAAGGTAGAAGGCAGC
>JASHXZ010000423.1 GCA_030043285.1 Xanthobacteraceae bacterium
ATATTCGGGCGGTCGAGCCGAGGCCAGAAAAGTCGTTTGGGGCTGGGTTGACAAGCTACCAGGTGTGCGCCCCAGCGCTGAGGGCGCTGAAACAGCGGGAGCAGCAGATCGGAAACCGGAAGATAAGCAGGGAATCAATAGCAGCAAAAGTAAGTACAGCCAGCAGTATCTGTTCGGTCGATTGAGTGCAGAGAATATCCGCAATCTGGTTAAGGAGGCAAGAAAAGACACAGGGTCATCGCCGCTTTATCGGATCTGGCTGGACCACGAAGTCAAGCGTTTCGTCAATCAATCGGTCAGCACCGTCAAAGCGGATGCTGCACATCACGCGTTTAGCGCTTCCGGTAAGGATATTGTCTGGGCCGTGATCGATACCGGAGTTGACCATACACATCCGCATTTCGAGGAGCACAAAAATCTTACGTTGGATGCTCCACTCCGCCACCGCGATTTCACTTCAACTTCAGCGGATGATGAGGAACTCAAGAGAGCGGCTTGCGTCGACGCGGCAGGTCATGGAACGCACGTTGCGGGAATTATCGCGGGCGAATTCAAGGCGGCGGACGGACGACCAATCGTTGCGACCGTGAAAGCCCGAAACGAAAGTGGGGACGTCACCACGGAGACGATTACCGATATTCCTCGAATGTCGGGCATGGCGCCGGAATGCAAAATTCTGAGCTTGAAAGCTTTGAATGGAGATGGTGCCGGTCTGGCAAGTAATTTGATCGCCGCGCTCGAGTACGTTCAGGAGCTCAACGGTGGCGGGAGGCGCATTCGGGTCCACGGCGTCAACATGAGCGTCGGGTACGATTTCGAGCCCAAATGGTTTGCGTGCGGCCAGAGTCCTCTCTGTGTTGAAGTGGACCGACTGGTGCGTTCTGGCGTGGTGGTGGTGGTCGCTGCTGGAAACACCGGTTATGGTTATAACCAATCTGTTGCGCGCGGGCCTGTTCCGGCCGGCCAAGACGTGACAATTAACGATCCAGGGAATGCCGAGTTGGCGATTACGGTCGGCTCAACCCACCGAAACATGCCGCACGTCTACGGCGTGTCATATTTCTCATCCAAGGGACCTACCGGCGACGGCCGCCTGAAACCGGACATTGTCGCGCCCGGCGAGAAGATCATTTCGTGCAAAAGCAGTAACGCGGGCCCACAGGGGGAAGCCGCCTCTGCGGGCGACCCGGCGGCCGGTGCTGCGGCGCCGTCGCCAGGCACGGCGTCGAACCAACCTAATGCCGCGCACTACAAGGAAGACAGCGGTACCAGCATGGCGGCTCCGCACGTATCCGGCGTGATCGCCGCTTTCCTGTCGGTGCGGCGAGAATTCATAGGCAAACCCGAGACGGTCAAGGAAATCTTTTTGTCGACAGCGACGGATCTTAAACGGGCCACGTACTTTCAGGGTCGAGGTCTTGTCGATCTGATGCGGGCGATCCAGTCCGTTTAGCGACATCTGACGGGGGCATTCATGGACACCATGGCGGGATTGCCGTTCTACTCCTTGGAAATCGACAAGAACGGTGATGTTTACAAATCGGAGCAACAGGCCGAGGTCGTAACGTCGGTCACGCAAGATGACGTGTCCAAGTTGACGGACCTTTTCGTGGTCAGTCATGGCTGGAATAACGACATGGCGGATGCGCGCCAGCTTTACAGCGGACTTTTTGCCAACATTGCCGCCCAAATCCGCGCCAACGCGCGCTTGGTGGAACGCCGATTTGCGATAGTCGGCATCTTTTGGCCGTCGAAAAAGTTCACCGACGCTGAACTCATTCCAGCCGGGGGCGTGGCTAGTCTGGATGACAACGGTCAAGATTTAAATGCAGCAGTTCTCAAGAATAAATTGAAATCGCTGAAGGGCACTTTTGATCAACCCGACGATGCCGCGCTTGATCGCGCGCAGGGACTGGTAGACGGAATCGAGGATAGTCCCGACAAGCAGAGGGAGTTTGTCGAGATCATTCGCTCCTTGGTGCCCCGACAATCGAACGATACCGTTGAAGACGCCTCCGACAGGTTCTTCTCCCGTCCCGCGACTGACATTCTTGCGGCGTTGGCGGCGCCGCCGATGTTGGCCCTTGCCGCCAATGGCGGCGGTGGCGCTTACGCCCAAGGGCTTGATGACACGACGGCGCGCGCGCCTATTTTCAGCGATGTATTCCATGGCATCAAGGCCGCCGCTTGGCGCCTGCTCAATTACGCAACCTACTATCAAATGAAAGAACGAGCAGGGAAGGTCGGCGGGGGCATAAATGGCGTGCTGCGCCTGGTGCAGCAATCAAGGCCCGATCTTCGTATCCATCTTATTGGACACAGTTTCGGCGCGCGAGCGGTAACGGCGGCGGTGGACGGGCCGGCATCGTTGCGCCCGTCGAGCCTCTCCCTGCTACAGGGCGCCTTTTCCCACAATGGCTTCGCGGAGAAATTCGACGGTCAAATCGACGGTTTCTTCCGCAAAGTCATTTCGCAATCCAAGGTTAATGGACCAATCGTGGTAAGCCACACCATAAATGATCGAGCGGTCGGCATCGCGTACCCGATTGCTTCGCGAATAGCGTTCGACAATCTCTCTGCTCTTGGCGACGAGAACGACGTGTACGGGGGGATTGGCCGCAATGGCGCAATCAAGATGCGTCCGGGCGAATTTGAGAAAGGCGTCTTACTCGCCGAGACGGGCATTTACCGGCTTACGGCGCGAAAGGTCTACAACCTTCTTGCCGATGCGTTCGTAAAAAGCCACGGCGATGTCACAGGTCCGCAAGTCGCCAACGCAATCGTCAATGCCGTCGGAGCTTGACCCGACGGAATCGTCGGCACGTCGAGCGAAAGCGACCGGGCCAGTCTGCTTCACCGGATAAAGAGGGCCAACGTTCGGCTTTTCCGGGAGCCGGCATGTCCGGCCATAAAGCGAGCCGCGCCAATAGGCCAGCAGCAGCGCGACGACGAGCATAGTAGATTTCGATCAGCCTCGTTTTGCGGTGGACTCCTTGAGCAGTCGCACAATGCATGCCTGTTGGGCTTTCGCCTCAAGGGAGCCGGTGCCGCCGCGGCCGGTATTTTGAGTTGCGAGAAGCATCGGTGGCGAGCCGCTCTTGTTCTTGCGGCGGGGATCGGCGCCGCCTTCAAGAAGAGCCCTTACGGCCGCCGCGCAGCGTGTGCGCACGGCGCGATGCAGCGGGCTCACGCCGCTTTTGTCGAGAGTACGACGATTTCTCGCGCCAACATCGGCACCAACCGCAATCAACCTTTGTGCGATTCGTTCCTGGTGAGCAGCGGCTGCCAGGTGCAATGCCGTATCACCGGCATAGACGTAGTGAGTGATTTCTTCGATGTAATAAGTCCCGGCTGACCCGCGAGTCGCGCCGCGTTGAAAACGAGCTTTCGCCAGTGTCGGGTTTGCCGCAAGCAGATGCGACACGACCACATCGTCGCCGGCGGCAATTGTCCTCACCAGCTTCATCAGCGCAGCATCAGGCATCTTGCCACCTGTCGGGTGAGAGGATGGCACAGCCTAACCGTCTCGCAATGTCATTCTCAAGCCAGCCCAGGCATCGACCGCGGCTGCGAATGGCTCATCGCCGCCAACCGACCTTCCGCGGTACGCGGCACGGAGCGCATCCCGGAGCCGCAGATCCGTTAATCTCCCTCGATATCCCTCTTACCGCAATCTCACCCGATATCTCACCGCCCGGCGGGCGCGTGTGATTTACGTCACATGAGCGTTCGACGTTGGATTGTACGCTGTGTGTCGCGGGACCGGAGGGGGAAATAGATCAGATGGAGATTTCGTCATGTCCTTCGTCATTCAGAGCAAACTGGGCGACCTCGTGATGGACATCCAGGGAGCCAAGAATGCTCCTGGTACGCTCCTCGACGCCTATAAGAAGACCGGAAACGATAATCAGCTTTGGGAATTCGTGCCCGGCCCGGTGGATGGCTATTTTTTCATTCAGAACCCCGCCACCAGCCTCGTCGTGGACATCGAGGGAGCCAAAACAGCTCGCGGCACCGGGCTCGATGCCTATACGAAAAAAACCAGCTTTCCCGCCAACTGTAACCAGCTCTGGGCATTCTATCCGGCGCCGGCGTCGGGTTATTATTTCATCGTCAGCCTGCTTGACGCCTCGGTCATCGACGTTGAAGGGGCGAAAACCGCTCCTGGCACGCTGCTCGATGCTTTTACGAAGAACGGCAACGACAATCAGCTTTGGACTTTCGTCGATGCCAATGGCAAGAGCGTGACCCCTCCGGCCGCACCGACCACGGTGCCGGAGCCGGCCGGCGGTTACAGCGGAGCGGGGAATTATGTCCTGGCCTCGGGATCGAAGTGCGCGACGCTGACCGGCGTCAAGGCTACGATCTACGTCACTGAAGACCTTGTTTGGCAATCGAGCATCGGCACCCCGGCGTTTTCGATTCAGCTCAACGCGGAGACAAACAGCAATCAACCGCTGGATTGGCTGCAGTTCATGACTCACATGGGCGACGATCAGGGTCTCTGGCCATGGATCAACATTTGGACGCCATCGACCATCGTCACCGGCGATGAGTTTTGGGATCAGGCGGTCGCGAATCCGGTAGCGAAAATGCCCCAGGCGGCGCGCATCCCCGCCGGCTATTCGCTCGTGGTCGCGTTGCAGAACGACGGCGCAGGCAATGTGACCGGCGGATCGTGGAATGTTTTCAACAGCTCCGGCAGCTCGATCGGCTCTGTCAGCTATTCGCTGTCGACTACGCAAGGCGGCGGCGTTCCGCCAGGCGACCTGTGTCCAATCGCCTCTTTCCAGGTGACCCTCGGGGGCGCTGCAAACTTGAGCCATGCCATCTTTTCCTCCGGCGCCGGCTTGATCGTGTTCGAGGCCGACCAGACCATGAACGCGAATCTCGATACCGCATATCCCGGCTGTATCGGCTATACGGGGGGAACAGGGGAGACCTCGAATGTCACCTACGGCCCAATGTCAGCGACGCCAAGCAAGATTTTCGCGCAGGCCTTCAATGTCGCTGCGGACAGCCCGCAGGCGCACGTGGTCAAGCCCAATGCGCGAAAAACGCCGCTGCCGCAGCAAGGCTAACGCGTTCCGGCCGAGCACCTACTTGCTCGGTCCGGCACCGCGCTTCTTGGCGCCGGCCTCCGGAAAGACCCACATCGCGGCGATCATGAACAAGGCGGTGCCGACCACGAAGGTCGAGAAATCATGGCGGATCGGCGAGCCGCTCCAATAGGCCAGCACCAGCGCGACGACGAGCGTGATGGCGGAGAGCGCGGCTTTGACGTCGTTCGGCATTCTTTTGGCCTCGCGGTTTTCCGAAAGCCCGCCTAATTGGCGCCGACCGGCGCCGCGGCGGCCTCGTCGGGCCGCTTCGGCGTTCCGCGCAGCGTCTTCTTCAGATGCCGCGTATCGTAACCGTTGAACAGCGTACCGACGAGCCCGCGGTCGAGATCGGAGGTGCGGAACAGCCAATCGGCGATCGGGAAGGTGAGGTTCATGTTCACCTCCATCATCAGCCGCGCATTGTGATGGGCGGTGTGATGGCGGCGCAGCGTGTTGACGAAAGGACAATGCCGCACGAAGGCGTTCTCGTCGACATGGCAGCAGAAATGCATGAACTCGTAGATCAGATACATGCCGGTCGTCGAGGCGATGAACAGCCAGCCGACATTGGGTGAGAGCACCAAGCCGAGCAGCGCCGCCGGCACGATCGACATCAGGATGAACACGACCAGCGCATAAGGCGGAAACACCGTGACGCGCCAATCCTTATGGTCGCGGAAGCGCATCTCGTTGTCGGTGAAGAACTGGTGGTGATTGAGCGTGTGCCGCTCGTAGATCGAACGCAGCCCTTTGATGTTGACCGGCCGGTGCATGACGTATTTGTGCACGGCCCATTCGAAGATGTTGGTGAACAGGAAAGTCAGGGGCACCGTGAGCCATTCGAGCGCCGTCACGTTGTGAATATGCGCCACATAGATGACGAAGGCGGCGGCGCCCATGGCGTAGATGATGACGATGTGGAAATAGCCGTCATACCAGCCGCGGATGCGCGAACGGTATTCGTTGCGGAAATCGACCTGCCGCTGAGCGATCATGCGGTTCTCCCTGGCGCTCTTACCGGCGCTCTCCTCAATGCGTGTCT
>JASHXZ010000424.1 GCA_030043285.1 Xanthobacteraceae bacterium
AACACCGGCAGCAGCGCGGTCGTGCTGCCGAGCAGCACCGCGAACAGGTCGAGCGTGATGGCGCCGAGCACCGGCTTGTTGCGGGCGATGAACACGAAGCCGGAGAACAGCGTCGTCAGGTCCATCGGCTCGCGCTTGGCGAACGCCTGCGTCATGGCGACGCCCAGCATGATAGCGGCGGCGGATAGCCACAGCACGGTGCAGGCCGCGAAGGTCAGGCTCGGGCTCACTGCGAGGAGGAGGCCGCCGAGCGCCGGACCGGCGACGACGGCGGTCTGCGCCGCCGAATTCGCAGCCGCAATGGCGCGCGGCAGCACGGCGGCGGGCACGATGTTGGGCAATACCGATTGCAGGCTCGGCTGCTCGAAGGCCCGCCCGCCGCCGATCACGAAGGCCATCGCCAGCAAAAGCCCGGGGGTGAGGACCCCGCTCGCGGTTGTGGCGGCCAGCACGGCGATGGCCAGCGCCTCGACGGTCTGGGCCGAGGCGGCGACGATGCGGCGGTCGAAACGGTCCGCGACCTGGCCGCTGACCAGGAAAAGACCGAGAGTGGGGATGAACTGGACGAGGCCGACGAGGCCGAGGTCGAATGAGCTGCCGGTCAGCACGAACATCTGCCAGCCGACCGCAAGCGCCTGCATCTGCAGCGCCACCGATGCCGCAATGCGCACATAAAGGAAACGGACGAACGGCCCGTGCCGCAACAGCGGCGTTGTGGCGGCAGCGTCATCCATCGCGGCTAACGTGCGGCGGCTTCAGATTGGCGGGCCTGCCAGGCCATAGACGGCGCTGAAGGCTGGTGGAGCCGAGGGGATTTGAACCCCTGACCTCCGCAGTGCGATTGCGGCGCTCTCCCAACTGAGCTACGGCCCCGACGGTGGATGCATACCCCAGGGGCGGGGCGGCAGTGATCTATGGTGTGATGTCCCAACGTGTCAAGCAAACGGGAATGGCCATGTGGCCGCGTGTTTGACCGTATTCCGCCCGCGGTCCCCGGAATCGCCATCGGTTCCGCCCACGTCTTGTTCCGCGCTGGCAACCCGGCTAAACCTGCGCCCACGCGCGCCAGCCGACGGCCATAAGAATGCTAGAACTCCTGCAATTCATCTCCTATCTCCTGACCCTCTACATCTATGTGCTGATCGCCATGGCGGTGATGAGCTGGCTGATCGCGTTCCGGATATTGCGCACGGACCATCCGGCCGTGCGCATGGTGATTGAGTTATTGTATCGTCTTACTGAGCCGGTGTTGCGGCCTATTCGCAAAGCCATGCCGGACCTTGGCGGCATCGATATTTCGCCCGTGATCGTGATTTTGATCATCATCTTCATCCAATCGGTCGTTCTGCCGAACGTTGCCAGAGCGTTCGCCTAGGCGCGCGGCGCGGCACGGAGCGGATAGCGGCCTCATGAGCGCGCGGATCATCGACGGCAAAGCGCTTGCGGCGGAGCTGCGCGCCGCGGTGGCGGCGGAGACGCAGCGCCTTGTCACTGCGCACGGGCTGCAGCCCGGGCTCGCGGTCGTTCTGATCGGCGACAATCCGGCCAGCAAAAGCTACGTCGCCAGCAAGTCGCGCGCCTTGGTCGAAGCCGGAATGCGGCCGTTCGATTTCAAGCTGCCGGCAGAGACCGGCGAGGCCGAGCTGCTTGGGCTGATCAAGAAACTCAACGGCGACTCTGCCGTGAACGGCATCCTGGTCCAGCTGCCGTTGCCGCGGCAGATCAACACCTCGCGGATTATCGCCAGCATCGATCCCGATAAGGACGTCGACGGCTTTCATCCGCTCAATGCCGGACGGCTGATGTCGGGCTTGCCGGCGCTGGTGCCGTGCACGCCGGTTGCCTGCCTCAAGTTGATCAAGACCGTGCACGAGTCGCTGGTCGGGATCGATGCGCTGATGGTCGGACGTTCGCACATCGTCGGCAATCCGCTCTCGCAGGTTCTGCTCAACGAGAACGCCACCGTCACCGTGGCGCACACCTTCACGCGCCACTTGCCGGAGCTCTGCCGGCGCGCCGAACTCTTGTGCGTTGCCATCGGCTGCGCCGAGTTCATCCGCGGCGAATGGATCAAGCCGGGCGCTACCGTCATCGACGTCGGCATCAACCGCGTCACCGTGGACGGCAAATCGCGCATCGTCGGCGATGTGAACTTTTCCGAGGCCGTCGAGGTCGCCGGCGCGGTTACGCCGGTGCCCGGTGGGGTCGGGCCGATGACGATCGTGTGCCTGCTCGTCAACACGCTGCGCGCGGCCTGCATGCAGGCCGGCCTGCCGCCGCCGGCGGTGTGAGCGGGCGGCTAGCTCACAAAAACTCCAGCAGGTGCGGCGCATAGAGGCCGAGCGCGGTGAGAAACAGCCCGGCGATGCCGAGCGCACCTGCCAACCAGGCCAGACCGACCATGCCGGTGATCACCGTCGCCGAAGCGAGCACGATGCCGATCTGAAAGGCCGCCGAGGCGAGTTCGTAGTGGTGATAGCGCGCCATGGCGAGGTCGTGCCGCGCCTCTTCCTTTTCGGCCTTTGGTTGCAGCTCCTTGCGGCCGCTGCCGGTCTTCGGATCCGACTCATAGCGCGCCGCGGTCTGTCGCCACGCTTCGATCTGCTTGTCGATGGCGGCCTTGGCGGCGGCGTCGGTCACACCGGAAGCCAACACGCTCGTCTGCTCGGCGGCGGTGAGCACGGTGGTCTTGCGAATGTCCTTGGCCTGGAAGAACGCCCAGGTGTCGGCCGATCTGACGTTGGCGTCGATGGCTTCGGTCTGGGCGCTCTTGCCGAGCGTTTCCGAGAACGACAGAAACAGCGCCAGCACCGCAATCAGGAGTGCGATCCTCCTGTTTTCTGCGTGCTGCGCGTGCTCGGCTTGTTCCATCTTTTCGGTTGCTTCCGACATTGATCGCCCCTCTCGGCTTTCGATCCCTCATCGTCATTGCGAGGAGCGAAGCGACGAAGCAATCCAGAACGGCGTCGCAGTCTGGATTGCTTCGCTTCGCTCGCAATGACGAGGAGACGAATAGCACGAATTTTGTTCAGGCGCGCGGGTGCGCGCTGCGGTACGCCTCGATCAACCGCTCGGCATCCACAGCAGTGTAAATCTGTGTGGTCGACAGCGAGGCGTGGCCGAGCAATTCCTGGATCGAGCGCAGATCGCCGCCGCGGGCGAGGAGATGCGTGGCAAAAGAGTGGCGCAGGGCGTGCGGCGTTGCGGTTTCGGGTAAGCCCAGCGCGCCGCGCAGCCGCGCCATGGCGAGCTGCACGAGCCGCGGCGACAAGGCTCCGCCCTTGGCGCCGACGAACAGCGGGCCGTCAGCCGGCTGCTCGTATGGGCAGAGCGCCAGATAATCGGCGATGAGATTTTTGATCTGCGGCAGTACCGGCACCATGCGCTACTTGCCGCCCTTGCCGGTCACCGTGACGACGTCGCCCGCGCCAATGTCGCCGCGCTTGAGACCGAGCGCTTCGGAAATGCGCAAGCCGCTGCCATAGAGCAGGCCGAGCACCGCGGCGTCGCGGGCGTGGAGCCAGGGCTCGTGCCCGTCGCCCGCTGGCAGATCGGGATCGGCCATGCGCCGCGCCGCAGCGACGGAAAGCGGCCGCGGCAGGTTTTTGGCGATCTTCGGCCCCCGCACCGCGGACAGCGCGCCGACCTGGCCCTTGCCGCTCCGCTCCAGAAAGCGGGCGAAGGCGCGCGTCCCGGCCAGCATGCGCATCAGCGAACGGCTGCCGATGCCTTGCGCGCGCCGCGCCGCCATGAAGGCGCGCACATCGGCGGGCGTCAGCGCGGCGAGCTCTTTCAGGGAGGGCGCGCCGCCATGATGCTCGGCCAAGAACGCCAGGAATTGCAGAACGTCACGCCGATAGGCCTCGACGGTTTTCGCCGCCATGCGCCGTTCGGCGCCGAGATAGCCAAGCCAGCGCTCGACCTGGGCGGCGACGCTGGCGGCGAGAAAGCCGTGTTTTGCCGATGCGGCGGTCATCAGCCGTCCTAATACCGGCGCTGTCTTTACCCTTCCTTAACCGCCGGGAATCGGCACACAATCGCGCATGCCCAGGCGGGTTGTCGATGTTCTGGTCCCGGTCGCTCTCGATCGCGAGTATTCGTATCGGGTGCCGGAGACGCTTGATCTCGCGCCCGGCGACATCGTGTCGGTGCCGCTCGGCGCGCGCGACGCCACGGCCGTGGTCTGGGCCGACAACCCAAAACCCAATCCGCGGCTCGATAACCGGCTCAAGGATGTCGAGGAAAAACTCGATGCGCCGCCGCTGAAGGGCGAGCTGCGCAGTTTTGTCGACTGGGTGGCGAACTACACCTTGAGCTCGCGCGGCATGGTGCTGCGCATGTGCCTGCGCATGGGCGAGCATTTGGGCGCCGAGCGCGAGCGCGTCGGCGTGCGGCTCGCCGGCAAGGCGCCGCAGCGCATGACCGGCGCGCGAACGCGGGTGCTTGAGGTGCTCGCCGACGGCATGGTGCGCGGCAAGAGCGAGGCGGCGCGGGAAGCCGGCGTCACCACGGGCGTGATCGACGGCTTGATCGACGAAGGCACGCTGGAAACTTTGGTGCTGCCGCCGGAGCCGGTCGCGGAAAATCCCGATCCCGACTTCCGGGAAGCCGATTTCAGCGCGGCCCAGAGCGCCGCCGCGGCGGGGCTCAAAGCCACCATTGCCAAGGGTGGCTATGCGGTGACCTTGCTCGACGGCGTCACCGGCTCGGGCAAGACTGAGGTTTATTTCGAAGCGGTGGCCGACACGATCCGCAGCGGTCG
>JASHXZ010000425.1 GCA_030043285.1 Xanthobacteraceae bacterium
GAGCCAGTCGATCAATCTTTATCTGCCGGCCGACATCGATAAATGGGACTTGCACATGCTGCATTGGACGGCATGGCAGCGCGGTGTGAAGAGCCTCTATTACTGCCGTTCAAAATCGATCTCGCGCGCGGCCTTTGCCGGCAAGCTCGCCAATGGTGTCGAGCCGACGCAACAACGCGCCGTCGCGCAACGCACGGACTACGAGGAGTGCCTCGCATGTCAGTAACCGACCTGACCGTCGTCGATCCGCGCACCTTGATCGGCAAGGGCCGTGTCGGGCTTCTGGACTCGACCGGCAGCTACGACGTCGACCGTTATGCCTGGGCTTACGAGTTCTGGAAGCGCCAGCAGCAGACGCACTGGATGGGCGAAGAGGTCCCGCTTGGTGCCGACCTGAAAGACTGGGCGTCGGATCGCGTGACGGCGAGCGAGCGCGCCTTGCTCACCCAAATCTTCCGGTTCTTCACTCAATCGGACATCGAGGTCGGCGACAACTATCTCAAACGCTATATCCCGATCTTTCAGCCGCTGACCGTGCAGATGATGATGGCCGCCTTTACCAACATGGAGACGGTGCACATCGACGCTTACGCGCTGTTGCTCAAGACGCTCGGCATGCCGAAGACGGAGTTCGAGGCGTTCCGCGACTATGCGCAGATGCGCGCCAAGGCCGACTACATGCACCAGTTCGGCGTCGACACCGTAGCCGACGTGGCGCGAACGCTGGCGATGTTTGGCGCGTTCACCGAAGGCATGGCGCTGTTCGCAAGCTTCGCGATGCTGCTCAACTTCCCGCGCCACAACAAGATGAACGGCATGGGACAGATCGTAAGCTGGTCGGTCCGCGACGAGAGCCTGCACTGCGAAGGCGTCACCAAGCTGTTTCACGAATGGAACAGCGAAACCGGCGCCGTGACGCGCGCTGTGCGCGATGACATTGCCGACGTCGCCAAGACGATGGTGAAACTCGAGGAGAATTTCGTCGATCTGGCTTTCGGGCTGGGTGAAATCGAGGGCATGAAGCCGGAGCAAATTCATGCCTATGTCCGCTACATCGCCGACTGGCGTCTCACGCAACTCCGGTTGACGCCGGTGTTTGGCTACTTCGAAGCCGGCGAAGGCGGCTACAACCAGCTCAAGCCTCATCCGCTGCCGTGGCTGGTCGAAATCCTCAACGGCGTCGAGCACGCCAATTTCTTCGAGCAACGCGCGACCGAGTATTCAAAAGGAGCAAGCCGCGGCAGCTGGGATGGCGACGAGGGCGTGTGGGCAGCCTTTACCCGCTTTCGAGAAGGAACATCCGCATCGGCGAGCGCGTGAACCATGTCTGCTTCGATGGCCGCGATCAGGAGGGCATGAGCGACATCGCCGGCGCAGGATAAAGCATCGTTTCCGACCCGTTGCGCAGGTCGGGCGAATTCCTCATCCTTGGTCTGATGAGCGATACGCTGATCCCCTCGGTCGATGTCCTCCAGAAGCTCCTCCAGGATGGCAGGCTGCCTGGACTTTCCCTGGCCGTCGTCCGCGATGGCGAAATCGCGCAGACGGCAGCGGTCGGCACGCGCAACGCGGCCACCGGCGCTCCAATCGAAACGAGGACGATTTTCGAAGCCGCTTCGCTGTCCAAGCCGGTGTTCGCCTACGCCGTCCTCCAGCTTGTCGACGCCGCAGCCTTATCGTTGGATACGCCGCTCGCGACGCACCTAGCTGACTATCTGCCAGACGATCCGCGGGCGGCCTCCATCACGGTGCATCACGTTCTCAGCCATACGACGGGCTTGCCGAACTGGCGCAGCAAGGACAACCCGTTGAAGACATATTTTCCGCCGGGGCAGCGCTTCAGCTATTCGGGTGAAGGTTTTGTCTGGTTGCAGCGGGTTGTTGAAAAGATTGCGGGGGCGCCCATTGACGTTTTGATGCAGCGCCTTGTCTTCGAACCTCTGAGAATGCGCGACTCCGGCTACGTATGGCGGCCAAGCTTCGAGGAAAACTATGCGGACCCCCACGACGCTGCCGTATCCCCCGGAACCAAGGCCAAACCGACAACGGGTAACACCGCATCGTCATTACATACGACAGCGGCCGATTACGCGCGTTTCGCGCAAGCCGTGCTATGTGGCGCGCTGCTAAAGCCGGCCACGGCGTGCGCCTGGCTGGAGCCGCAGGTTCGCATTCAATGGCACCGGCACCAATGCCTGTCTCCTGCTGTTTCTGGAGTCGATCAGGGCGTCGCCTGGGGTCTTGGCTGGGGGCTCGAAACCGAGAGCGGTGCGTTCCTTCACTGGGGTGACAATGGGCGATTCAAGGCCTTCATTATCGGTTCAGTAGCAGATCGCTCCGCGGCCGTTGTCCTTGTCAACGGAGAAAACGGAATGTCGATCATGCCCGACCTGATCAACCACTTGATGCCCGGCGATCATCCCGTTTTCAAATGGCTCGACTATCCCCGGCTATAGTCGTCGCCGATCGCCATGCGGGGCGTCGCCTTTCCGTTGCCGCTTGTGGCGAATATAATCCGCCGTTGGAGACACCGACGGCGCCCCAGTGCCGAATCGGATCTTGCAGAAATCAAACGATACAGCCTGATATGTTCCAGTCGCAAACAATGGAGATCGCCATGGATCGGCGCACAGTCGCGATGGGTCTCGCACTTACTGGGTTGGGCACATTGGCTGCCGAAGCGGCTGCACAGTCAGCGGCTGAGAATCCATTGGTCGCCGGCTTCGCAAAAACCCTGAGCGCGCACGACATCGATGCGTTTGCTGCGCTGTTTGCCGATGACTACGTCAATCACCAGGTCAGCGCTGCGGCGTCGAAGCCGGCAGCTGGCGTGACGGCCAAGCAAGGCACTGTGGCCTATTTCGCCGCACGGCTGAAAGGAATGCCCGACCTTTCCGTCGCGATAGAAGCCTCGCTCGCCAGCGGCGATATGGCTGCAGCGAGCTTTGTCTACACGGGAACCCATAAAGGCGTTTACTTCGGCGTGGCGCCGACCGGGAAATCTTTGCGCTTTACGTCCTGTGATATTTTCCGAATCCGCGATGGCAGGATCGCGGAGCATTGGGGCATGGGCGACATCGCAGGCACGTTGGCCCAACTGAAAGCATAGACCGGGTCCGGGCCCGGCGCGCTGACGACCGGGAAACATCCGAGCCCAAACAAACAAGCTTGATTGCGCGCAGGCGCTGTGGTATCGTGGCGCGCATGAATGGCTTGGTGTGCATCGTCCGCGACATGATCATGACCCGGTTCGGCTGGGTCGTGGAGGACGTCGCGCGCTGAGTTTGGTGACGAAGTCTTTGACAGGCCCCGCCGGCAACGGACGGGGCTTTTTTGTTGGCCTGGTCCGTTTCCGCATTCAGCAAAGGAACGATCCATGCCTACGCCCGACGCAAATTCAGAGCCAACCGACCGACCTCCCGCGGCAGCTAGTGCAAGCCCCGGAGGTCCTCGCTCTGAGACCCTCAACTTCCTCGAATACCACCGGCCGGCGCTCGAGCGGGACGAGGTGAGGCACAACCTCATCCTCGCCAGTCTCGGCCGGCTTGCTCTCGACCACCCTCCTGACCTGCGCCGGTGGACGCTCGGTGCCCCCGGCGCCTGTGCCGTGCAGACGCCCGGATTTCCGATCG
>JASHXZ010000426.1 GCA_030043285.1 Xanthobacteraceae bacterium
GTCTTCACGCCGGCCCAGGTGAAACCCGGGCGGCCGACGCCGATGCCGTAGCGCAACGCCTTGCCGCCATCCTCGACCAGATAAAGAAATTTGTTCGGCGTATCGATCACGATCGTGCCGGGCTGCTCCTTGCCCTGGTAAGACACGACCTGGCGATCGTATTTCGGATCGACCGGCGCATGTTGCGCTTCGGCCAAATTGCCATCGGCCCCGTCCGGATCGTTGATCGAGTAGCTCGCCTGGCGTTGCTCAACCGGCGCTTGCAGGTCGGCCGGCACCCGATCGGCCGGCGGTGCCGCAGCGAGTTCGCCCGCGCCGCGGAACAGAAACTCGATGAAGCCGCCGCCGAGATTAGGCTGCGTCGCCGCCTGAGGCTGCGGCGCCGATGCCGGTGCGGCGGATGCCAGTTGCGGCCGTGCCGGATTGTAGGCTTGGGGGGTGATTTGCAACGGATCGGCCAAAGCCGGAACGACAAACGCGCTCAGAACGAGCGCCGACATGCAGATACGCCGCATTGTTGTGTACTCTACTCTTTACTCGACGCCGACGACTGGACACGGAGCGCGCTTGCGGCGCGCAAGCAAGGAGGCGTTTCCTCCTTGCGCGACGAGTACAGGCGAAAACCGCGATTGTTTGGTAAATTTTTTTCGCACTGCGACCGCGGCAGCGGTCTTGGCGAATTGTTCATCACGTTACGGTTTATTTTGCGTCAACCGCGCGGCCGCATGGTTAATCGGACCTCACTCGTGGCAGTTCCCGGCCGCGGCAATCGCGACCGGGAGCACGCAATGAACGCCGTGTTAATTGGCTCAACCCTAGTGTTGGATGGGGAGGAAACCCTAACAAGGTGTCCAGGATGGCGGAGCCGCGCAAGCTTTTCCGTATCGAACAGACGAACGCGGCGAGGCTGCAGCCGAGCGTCGAGCCCGCGCGGGACGGATCGCACCTCGCCGAAATCATGCGCGAGCTGCGCGAGTTGCGCGCCGCGCTTGCCGCGTCCGCGCCGCCGCCGGCGACCAGCGCCACGGCGTCCGGCGAGGCAGGCCGCCTGACCAGCGAGCTCAATCTGATCGCCGGCGCGATCCGAGGCGGCAACGGAGCAAACGGCCGCGAGGCGAATACTGCGACCGCCTTCGACAGCGCGGCGAGCAGGACGATGCCGCGCATTGCCCATGAGCTCAACGCCGTTGTCGAAGGCAGCGAACGTGCGACGCAAAAGATCCTCACCGCCGCCGAAGAAATCGATGTCACCGCCAACAATCTGTCCGCCGCGCTCAACGGGCGGATCGAGCAGGGCTTGGCCCAGGATATCCAGGACCTGGTGATCAAGATCTTCGAGGCGTGCAATTTTCAGGACTTGATCGGTCAGCGCGTCACCAAGGTTTTGGCGACGCTCGATTTCGTCGAAGATCACATCGCGCGCGTGCTCGAGGAGATTAAAACCGCCTCGGCTGGGACGCGGCGCAGCGGCGCGAATGCGCTATACGGTCCGCGACTGGATGGCGATGTGGGCCACGCCAGCCAGGATGACGTCGACGCCATGTTCGGCCCTCGCCGCATGGCGAGCGGCGAATAGCACGCAACCTCTACGCCGGCTGCCGGATCGCGGCGAAGCATAACAGCGCCACGACGGCGAATGCCGCTACCAGCGCGAGGCTGGCGCCATCCGAGGTACGCTCGGCGACGAAGGACAGACACACCGGCGCCGCGGCCTGCACCACCAGATACGGCCCGGCGATGCGCCCGATCAGGCGGCCGTATCCCGCGGCGCCGAACAGAGCGAGCGGCACGGTGCCGCGCGCAATGGTCATCAAACCGTTGGCCATGCCGTACATCACCGCGAAGCCCGCGGCGAGCGGCGCCGAGAACGGCAGCAACGCCAGCAACACGAACGCCGCGACCAGCAATCCGATGGCGAGCCGCGCCGTCCATAACGGATGCAGGTCGGCGCCGAAGGCGAGCTCGCATATGCGCGCCAGCACCTGCGCCGGGCCGAACAACATGCCGATGGCCACGACAGTCGCCGGCGTCAGTCCGAAGCGCTCGAAGATCGCCAAAAGCTGCGCCGAGAGCGCCGAGGGCACGAACGCGTAAGCGGAAAACGCGGCAGCAACGAGCGTGTAGGCAATGCCGTAGGCCGGCAGCAACGCGCCCGGCTTGGTCTGCGGTACGCCTTTCGGCTCGCGCTCGGCCGCACGCGCAATGGGCGTCGCGCGCTGACGCGGCAGCGCCAAGGCGTGCAGCGGCGCTGCCACGAGCGCGAGCAGCGCCGCATAGACCAGATAAGCGCCGCGCCAACCGATATGGTCGATCAGAACCTGGGTCACCGGCCAGCTCACGGTCGACGCAAAGCCGCCGGCAAGCGTCAACGTCGTGATCGGCGCCCGCGCATCCCTGCCGAAAATGCGGCCGAGCGTGGCGAACGCCGGATCGTAGAGCGCGGCCGCCATGGCGACGCCGAGGACCGTCCATGCGGCGTAATAGGCGAGTGCGTTCAGCGCATAGACGAGCCCCAACAGTCCGGCGGCGCCGATCAGCGAACCGCACGGCATCACCACGTGGCCGCCGAAACGGTCGATCAGCGCGCCGACATAGCGCGACACCAGCCCGCCGACCAACAAGCCCACGGAAAAGCCGCCCATCGTGAATGACTTCGACCAGCCATGATCGGCGGCGATCAGCGGTACGGTGAGCACCGGCGGATAGAACAATGCGCCCCACGATAAAATCTCGGTAACGCCCAGCACGCTGACGGCGCGCCAGGGACCGAGGAAAAAATCACGAGGGCTGGGCATGATTGTTTTCGTCATTCCCGGGCCGCGCGAAGCGCGGAGCCCGGAATCCATAATCCCGATTCAGGGGATATCGATTCCGGACTTGCCGCTACGCGGCAAATCCGGAATGACGCGATGCTAATGCGCGACGGGCTTGTGTGCCCGCGCCGCCGTCCCCTCAGCCGCGCAGCGCACGTAGACGCCGATGCCGTAACGCCCGGCTACTTCGGGGTCCAACCAGCGCAGCACCATGGTGCGGCCATCGGAGGAGACGATCTCGCGATCCTGGGGGCCGCCGGCCGGCCCGGG
>JASHXZ010000427.1 GCA_030043285.1 Xanthobacteraceae bacterium
CCAAGGTGCTGGTGCTCACCGGCGCCGGCGAGGCGTGGTGCGCCGGCCAGGATCTGAAACTCTATTTCCGCGAGCTCGACAACAAGCCGGCCGAGCGCGCGCGCGCCGCCTGGGCCAGTCACTATTGGCGCTGGCAGAAGCTGTTTACCTACGCCAAGCCGACCATCGCCATGGTCAACGGCTTCTGCTTCGGCGGCGGCTTTACGCAGCTCATCGCCTGCGACTTTGCCATCGCCGCCGAGGACGCCAAGTTCGGCCTGTCCGAGGTCAATTGGGGGATTCTGCCGGGCGGTTTCGTCTCCAAGGCACTGACCGACGCGCTATCGCTGCGCGATGCGGTCTGGTTGGCGATGACGGGTGAGACCTTCGACGGCAAAATGGCGGAGAAGATCCGACTGATCAACAAGGCCGTTCCGCGCGACAAGTTGCGCGACGAAACCGTGGCGCTGGCGCAGCGCTTGCTGAAGCTCAACCCCGAGGTCCTGAAGGCAACAAAAATTGCGGTGAAAAACGTCCGCTCGGTTCCACATGAGCAGGCGGCTGATTATCTAGCAGCCAAGAGCCAGGAGATGCGCTTCCAGGACAAGGAAGGCGGTCGCGCCAAGGGCTTGAGCCAGTTCCTCGACGACAAGAGCTACCGGCCTGGTTTTGGCCCGTATGCGCGCGCGAACGAACCGGCGCGCTGACCGAAAGGCAAGCCTTCAAAGCAAGTCTTCAAAGCAAGTCATCAAAGGCAGTCATCATGGATGCACAGACAAAGCCCAAACCTTCAGCCAAGACCTTCGATGTCGGGCCGGCGCCGGTGCCGATCGATCCGGGCGTCCGCATCGGCCATGTGCATCTCAAAGTCGCCGATCTCGACCGCGCGCTGGCGTTCTATTGCGGGGTGCTCGGCTTCGAGCTGACGCAGCGGCTCCCGGGCGCGGCGTTCATCTCCGCCGGCGGCTATCATCACCATATCGGGCTCAACACTTGGGAAAGCCGCGGTGGCTCGCCGCCGCCGCTCGGCAGCACCGGCCTTTATCATCTCGCGATTCTCTATCCGAGCCGGGTAAAACTCGCCGACGCGCTGCGCCGGCTGATCGAGGCCGATATTCCGCTGGAAGGCGCCTCCGACCACGGCGTGAGCGAAGCGCTCTATCTGCGCGATCCCGACGACAACGGCGTCGAGCTTTATTGGGATCGGCCGAAGGAGCTTTGGCCGCGCACCACCGACGGCAAGCTCGCCATGGTCACCGAACGGCTCGACTTGCGGGATCTGCTGGGCGAATTGGAGCGGGCGCGGACATAAATCGCGCGCAAGCGGGACTACATCCCCTCCCCCGGCACGGCGGCGTGGATGGCGAGCGCGTGAACGCCGCCGGCCAACTCGGCCGCCAGCGTCGCATTAATCATGCGGTGCCGTTCGACACGGCTCTTTCCGCGGAACGCATCCGACACGATATACACTCGGAAATGAGTTTCGCCGCCGGGGCGGTGTCCAGCATGGCCGACATGCTGGTGCGATTCGTCCTCCACGCGCAGGCTCTCGGGGGCGAAAGCCTTGTGCAACTTTTCCATGATGACATCGTGCGTCGCCATGGCAGGCAGCGTTAGCCGGCCCCAATCGCAGGCGTCAACTGCCGCCGCCCGAACCATGGCCGCAACGCGCGCATTTGCTGTCTGTCAAGTCTTGCGGCTGACGCGAATGCGCTCGCATAATCGAGATCGATGACGACGAATTCACCGCTGTTCGACCGCATCCGGGTCAAGCCCGACCGCGACCGCCGGGTGCGCGAGGAATTGCCCGGCTGCCAGTGGCCGGGCTGCGGTGCGCCGGCGAGCCACCGGGCGCCGAAAGGCCGGCTGCGCGCCACCGAATATTGGCGGTTCTGCCTCGAACACGTCCGCGAATACAACAATTCCTACAATTTCTTCGCCGGCATGAGCGATGACGCCATCGCGACCTACCAGAAGGAAGACGTCACCGGCCACCGTCCGACCTGGAAGATGGGCTCGTTGGGCGGCCAGCGCAGCCAGGCGAGCCGTGCCAGTTTCCGTAGGGCCGGTTGGGCCGCCGAAGACCCGTTCGACCTGTTCGGCGATACCCGCTCCGGCCGTGCAAAGCCCGCATCCGAGGGGCGCAAGGTTCTCAACGCCCAGCGGCGCGCCCTCGACACCCTTGGCCTTGAAGCCAATGCCTCGCGGGCCGATATCAAGAAGCGGTTCAAAACGCTGGTAAAACAGCATCATCCCGACGCCAACGGCGGCGATCGCCGTTCCGAGGACCGGCTGCGGGAGATCATCGCGGCGTACAATTATCTCAAGACCGCCCGGTTCTGCTGAACCTCTCGTGGCGCCGCCGCCGCTCGGCGACTGGCTCAGTACTGCCATCTCGCACGGCTTTTGCACGGGTAGGTCCCATGCAAAACCGCAAACGGGCCGAGCGCTTGTGCCTGTGGGTGGTGGGTTTCGCAGCGCCGGACGTTTCTGCTACATGTACGGCGCAATTCGACCGCCGGCTGCCGGCTAATCCGACGCGCCCCACAAGCGACGGGAGCGCGGGCGGGTTGACTTGGAGATCGCCGCGGTCACGGAGGAGCAATGACTGTCGCAACGGAAACCCAATCCGGCCTGCCGGACATGAAAGTGTCGATCCGCCAGCTATTCGGCATCGACAGCGATCTCGAAGTTCCGGCCTATTCGGAGCCGGACGAGCACGTCCCCGACGTCGATCCGGACTATCGCTTCGACAAGCCCACCACGCTTGCCATCCTGGCCGGCTTTGCCCGCAACCGCCGCGTCATCATCAGCGGCTATCACGGCACCGGCAAGTCGACCCACATCGAGCAGGTGGCGGCGCGGCTCAACTGGCCGTGCGTTCGCGTCAACCTCGACAGCCACATCAGCCGCGTCGATCTAATCGGCAAGGATGCGATCGTTATCCGC
>JASHXZ010000428.1 GCA_030043285.1 Xanthobacteraceae bacterium
CCTCGGCTTCGGCCTGCGCCAGTGTTTCGACCTCGATGGTTTGGCGCTCGCGGTTGAGGCGGTCGAGCTCGGCGGCGATCTTGGCCGCCTCGGTCGGATCGTCTTCGATGAGCAGCCGCACGCCGAGATCGGCGCGGCCGATGCGGCCGCCGGCATTGATGCGCGGGCCCAGCAAAAAACCAAGGTGCCAGGCTTCGGGCGGGCCGTTCAATCGCGCCACGTCCATCAGGCTGGTGTGGCCGACGCGCTCGCGGCGGCGCAGCGCGATCAGCCCCTTGGCGACGAAGGCGCGGTTGAGCCCGATCAGCGGCACGACATCGGCCACGGTGCCGAGCGCAACGTCATCGAGCAGCGCCAGAAGATCAGGCTCGGGCCGCGCCGCGCTCCAAAAGCCGCGCTCGCGCAAAGTCCGGTTGACGGCCACAACGGTCATGAACACGAGCCCGACCGCGGCGAGATGGCCGAGCCCGGACAGGTCGTCGCGCCGGTTCGGATTGACGACCGCAACCGCGGGCGGCAGCTCCTCATCGGCCAGATGATGGTCGATGACGACGACGTCGACGCCGCGTTTTTGCGCCTCGGCGAGCGGCTCGATGCTGGTGGTGCCGCAATCGACGGTGACGATCAGGGTAGCGCCACGCTCGGCCAGCGAACGCACCGCTTCGATATTTGGCCCGTAGCCCTCGAACAAACGATCAGGAATGTAGATCAGCGGGTCGAGGCCGCCCTGGCGCAGAAACCGCGCCAGCAGCGCCGCCGAGGTCGCGCCGTCAACGTCGTAATCGCCGAAAATCGCGGTGCTCTCGCCGCGCACAATCGCATCGGCGATCCGTTCGGCCGCCTCCTTCATGCCGGCAAGCACGTGCGGATCGGGCATCGAGCGTTTGATCGTGGGATCGAGGAACGCTTCAACTGCATCGAGCTCGACATTGCGGCCGGCAAGAATGCGCGCCAGCAGCTCGGGCACCTCGTGGCGCTGCGCGATTGCCAGCGCCCGCGCCGCCGCGCGGTCGTCGAGCCGATCGCGCCACGCGCGCCCGGTCACGGAATTTTCGACGCCGAGGAAAAGGCGATTCGCCGACATTTGCGATATTGTACCGAAATTCGAAGAGCGGGCGGTTGCCCGCGGCGCAGCCCATCAGAACGACGAAAGCCCGATCGTCGGAACGATTAAAACCCAGGCGTACAACGAGGAGACATGCTTGACCGAAGGTTGCAATTGGGGCAAGCTACTCGACAGTGGAACGTTCGTGGGGCGACGTTTCAGACAAGTTTCGCGGTCGGCGTCCTTCCGGCGCGGCGGTTCTGAAGCGCAAGCGTCAGGCGTGTTGATGCTGACCGTCGGATTGCTCGGCGTTTTCCGAGTTGAAACCGTAGACAGCCGGATCTGGTCCGCCCTCGGGCCGGCTGGTCGGGGGCTCGCAAGCTTCCTTTTTACTTACCCGGATCGTCCGCACCGGCGCGAACGCGTGGCCGATCTGTTTTGGCCGGACCTTGATAGCGAGTGCGCACGGCGCGCACTCAACTCGGCGACCTGGAGGCTGCGTAAATTGCTGGCAGCCCACCCGGAGAGTGATGAGAGTTTGCGGACAATCGGACCGGACATTGTCCTGAAAACCGCACCGTGGCTCGATATCGATGCCGCGGCATTGCAGTCGGCGGCAATGATCGTGCTCAACGAGCCGGCTGCGCTGTCAGAGCCACAAACACTCAATCGGGCGGTTGCGGCACTGCAGCGCTACGAAGGGCCGTTCCTCGACGGCGATGACGGTGATTGGATTCTCGAAGAGCGTGAGCGGCTGCATTCGCTCTTCATGCAGACGACGATGTTGACTGTTTGTCGCCTGGGCGCCGTCGAGCGCTATCACGATGCCGTCGACCTCGCACGCCGCGCGCTACGGTTCGATCCGTACCGCGAAGAGTTGGTTCGGTACCTGTTGATGCTTCTCGCGCTGGACGAGCGGCGCTGCGAGGCCGTGCAATACTTTCACGCCTGGAGCAAAGCGCTCAAAGCGGAACTTGACGTTACGCCGCTGCCGGCGACGCGCAAGCTGTTGGAGGAGATAAAGGCGCTCGACGGTGCTGAGGGTTTTCTTGTGTTGCGACAACGGGTCGCCGGCCGGGCGCCCTGGCGAACCGACGAGCAGTCTGGTCTGCGCGTAGCCTGACGCGGCGGCCCCTCGATTTCGGTCGCAGCGCAAGCTCGGCCAGAGTGCCGAAACAGGCGTCAAACCGCTGGGTACAGTTTCGCGGAATGCGTCAGCTGCGCGGTCGGCGAACTCAAAAAGAAGTTTGCCGCAACCGCGCAAAAAGAGAAATCGTTCCCTACGCCTATTCTATCTGAGAGGCGGAACGCCGGAAATTGGTTTCTCCACCGAAAGCTTGTTGAGGAAATCTTCCGCCGAATAAAGCTGCAAGGGCTTCAGATCGCTCAAGCCGGGCGGCATATCGGCGATAACGACTTGGTCGCGATTGGACTCGTGAAGCCAGAACGCGGTCATGAAGAAGGCCGGTACGAGCAACAGATTTGCCACCGAATCATCGTGAACGTTGGCGTCGATCCAGGCAATTGCCGCATCGATGCCTGACGCCGCCGACGAATGAGCCACTTCCTGCACCTGCCAGGATTGGTCCCCGCCAGCAGCGCCGGGCGGCGGCGGCGTCGAACGGGCGATGTCCTGGGCTTGCGAACCGTAACGGACCTGATGCTGCCACATACCAGTCTGGCGTACCATTTGCGGCAGGTCACGGTTGCCGCTCTGGAGCACATCCAGCCCCAGCATGTACACGGGAAAACTTTCTCCGATTACTACCGGTTCTTCTCTATCGAACTCTCGAAGACCGGCGGCGCCCGGCGGAGCCGGTGCGCCCAAAGCCGGCAAGCGGGCACCGACTTGCCGAGCGATCGATGCCAGTGCTGCAGCTGAAATGTCGGGCGCACGAGGCATTAGACTGCTCCGCCTGTTCCAGATCCGCCTGCGCCTGTCCCAGCCCCAGCTGACGCACTCGATGCCACTGCAGGAAGCGGCTTAATACCGCGATACGACATAGCCCATCTCCCCAGAGTGTAAGCATTTTGGACAGCGGTAAAGGTACGGCGGCCCGGGCCGTTCTGCGGCGCCGGATCGTCCACCCAGACCTCACCGCCTGCATACACCGCTGTAATCAACGCCACGTGTGCGCCGCCGCCGGTCCAGGCATAGTACACCTCAACCGGTCGCCCGCTGTTGATTTCCGCCGTCACGTCACTGAGTGACATGGGTGTTTTGATGGCGGTAAATCCCATCTGGTACTTCGGATAAACATTATCCGGCCACTCGGGTTGGTCGCACGCCGTGCTGGGTGGATCGGTGCACTGCAGGTTGAACTGGGCCGAGGCCAAGTCGCACTGGCTCAAACTGTTGACGTTGTAATATCTGAACACCATCTCGGCGCACGCCGCCCAGCACCAGTTGTTCCCGTCCTGCCGAAAATAGGGAACTGCCAGCTGCGTTGGTGCCGCACCCAGCGCTGCAGCCGCCGTCAGGTCGGCGGGCGGGGTAACCGAGGTTCCTTGCGCGGTACGAAGCATGGCGTATCTACCGTGACGTTTTTTGCAGCGGTTGTAAAGTGATTTGACACTCGCCAATTTGTTTTTTTGGAATGAGCAAGCAAACATTCTCTGTGCATCGGTGCAGAGCGACGCCGGCACTATTGGGCGGTGAGAGATTGGTGATCGCAGCAGTAGCGATTGCCTCAACCGACTGCAATCGTTCCAAGAGTAATTAGAGGTCGATGCATGACATCCTTTCTATCCCTCTACAGGGTAAAGTGCCAATAGAAAGGAACAGACGATGGCTGACCTCTCAGCACAAACGAAACAGGAATTTGCTGCGGCATTCAGGGACGCGGCCACAGCTCCGCCGGGTGCGGCGGCGGCACTGCCGGCTCCCGGTGATCTTTGCGCGACTTACAAAACTTTAAGGCCCATACTCCAAGTTGCGGCGAGCTTTCTTCCAGCACCGATCGGCCCTGGCTTGACTGCGCTTCTCGCTGTCTTGGACAAGATTTGTCCACAAACATAATAATCCGAAAAGCAGGTTCGGTTTCGAGCCCCAGCAATAAGCTCCGAGGCGCCTCTTAAGCGTCAACGGGAGTGAATCAAAACTTCTCGGTCTGCCGGTGCTCGGCCCTGATCCAGCGCACGGTGCCGGTGACCGAGCGCATTACCACGGTTTCGGTCTCGATCACGCCGTGAGCGAACCTGACGCCGGACAGCATCGGCCCGTCGGTGACGCCGGTCGCGGCGAACAGGCAGTCGCCCCGCACCATGTCCTCGATCTGATATGTCTTGCGCGGGTCCTTGATGCCCATGCGCGTCGTGCGCTCGCGCTTTTCGTCGCTATCCACGATCAACCGGGCCTGCATCTGGCCGCCGATGCAGCGCAGCGCCGCCGCCGCCAGCACGCCTTCGGGCGCGCCGCCAATGCCGAGATAAATGTCGATGCCGGTCCGGTCCGGCCGCGCGGTGTGAATGACGCCGGCGACGTCGCCGTCTGTGATCAGGCTCACGGCGGCGCCGGCCTTGCGCACCGCGGCGATCAGCTCGGCATGGCGCGGCCGATCGAGGATCATGGCGGTGATCGCCTCCGGCTTGACGCCTTTGGCCTTGGCGAGACTGCGGATGTTCTCGTCGCCGGGCGCATCGAGGTCGACCACGTCCTTCGGATAGCCGGGGCCGATGGCGATCTTGTCCATGTAAATGTCGGGAGCGTGAAGGAGCGCGCCTTCGTCGGCCATGGCGAGCGTGGCGATCGCGCCCGGCATGTTCTTGGCGCACAGCGTGGTGCCTTCCAGCGGATCGACCGCGATATCGACCTTGGGGCCGAACTTGGTGCCGAGCTTTTCGCCGATGAACAGCATCGGCGCTTCGTCCATCTCGCCCTCGCCAATCACCACCGTGCCGTCGATCGGCAGATTGCCGAGCTCGCGTCGCATGGCGTCGACCGCGGCCTGGTCGGACTTTTTTTCCGCACCACGGCCGCGCAGCCGCGCAGCCGCGACCGCCGCCCGCTCGGTGACCCGCGCGATCTCGATCGAGAAAATGCGCTCGATCATCGAGGTTTGCCGAACAGCGATCGACGCCATTGTGCCTCCCGTCGTTACCGCCCCGGCCGCAGCGGCCTAGTTCTTCTCGATCCGGATCACCTGCGGCCGGCCCGAGATTACACGGTCGCGCCGCACCGCGGAAAGCGCCTTGCGCACCGCGTCTTCGCTGGTCGCGTAGGTGATCATGATGACCGGCACCGGTTTGCCCGAGCGGCCCGAAGCGGCGCGCTGCTCCGCCGCGTCATGGCGCTGGACGATCGATTCCAGCGAAATGCCCTGCTGCGCCAGCCGCCGGGCAATGGTCGCGGCGGTACCCGGATGGTCGCGCGCCAACAGCCGGATGTAATAGCCGCCCTCGTGGTGCTGCATCGGCGCCCTGCGGCTCGCGGTCATGTGCGAGACCGGCCGGCCGAACGGCGCGCCGCGCACGCCGCGGGCGATGTCGGCGAGATCCGAAACCACGGCCGACGCCGTCGCCATGCCGCCCGCGCCCGGCCCGACCAGCGTGATCGGCATGATCCCTTCGGCGTCGATGGTGACTGCGTTGGTCACGCCCATGACCTGGGCGATCGCGGACTCCTTCGGCACCATGGTCGGGTGCACGCGCTGCTCGATGCCGGCGTCGGTCTTCACCGCGACGCCCAACAGTTTGACCCGGTAGCCGAGCTCTTCTGCGGCATCGAGGTCGGCGAGCGTGATCGTGGAAATGCCTTCGACATAGATCGCAGCAGGATCGAGCTTGCTGCCGAAGGCGAGGCTCGCCAGGATCGAGAGTTTTTGCGCCGTGTCGTGACCCTCGATGTCGAACGACGGATCGGCCTCGGCGTAGCCCAGCCGCTGCGCCTCGCGCAGGCATTCTTCGAAGCCGAGCCGGTCCTGCTCCATGCGCGAGAGAATGTAGTTGCAGGTGCCGTTGAGGATGCCGTAGATGCGCGTGAACGCGTTGCCGTTCAAACCTTCGCGCAAGGTCTTGATGATCGGAATGCCGCCGGCAACCGCAGCCTCGAAGTTGAGCGCGACGCCGTGGCGCTCTGCCAGCGCCGCGAGCTTTTGGCCGTGCCGTGCCAACAGC
>JASHXZ010000429.1 GCA_030043285.1 Xanthobacteraceae bacterium
TACGGCGTGCCCGCGGCTTCATTCTGGCTCGCGGGCTGGCTGTTGCGGCGGCGCGCCGACGACCTGCCGGCGCGGATGGTCGATTCGGCAGCAATTCTGTTTACGGTTCTGCTCACCATCGTCGAAATACGGCACTATGTCGGCGGCGGCGATATCTACCGGCCAGCGGCCGGGCTCACTGAAATCGCGCTTTACGTCAATGTCGGCCTCGCCATGACGATCGGCATCGAGCACGTGCGCCGACGCACCAACAGTGTCGTTCACAATGTCGGCGCGCTTGTTGTTGCGGCGCTGACGCTTGCGGCCGTCATCGCCGACCTCGCCTACGTGATCGATCCCGCTTTCGCCGATACCCCCGTCGGCGGCGCCATCGTCAATTTGATCCTGCTCGGCTACGGCCTGCCGGCCGTGCTGGCGATTGCGCTTGCGCTGATTGCCCGCACAACCCGGCCGCTGCGCTATCGGGTTGTCGCCGCGATCGCCGCGATGACGCTCGCTTTGTTCTATCTGACGCTCGAAGTGCGGCGATTGTTTCACGGTCCGATTCTGGCCGGGCCGACCAGCGATGCCGAGCAATACATGTATTCGACGGTCTGGCTGGTATTCGGCATCGTCGTTCTGGCGGTCGGCTTTTTCCTGCGCTCGCAGCCAGCGCGGCTGTTGGCGCTCGGCGTCGTGGCGCTGACCATCGCCAAGGTCTTCATCGTCGACTGCGCCAGCATCGCCGGCATCTTTCGTGCGCTATCGGCGATCGGATTGGGCGCCGTGCTGCTTGGCATCGGCTGGCTGTACCAGCGCCTGCTCTATCCGCACAGTCCAACCACGGCGGCGGCAGCGGCAGCGCCTAATCCGTGACCGTCTTACGCTCGCGATCGACGATGATTACATCAACGTCCCACGCTCGAAGATCGCTTCACCCATGATTCACGTCTGCTCGCTGGCACGCCTGCCTGAAACCGTCGCCGGGACCGGCGCGCGCCATGTCGTATCGCTGCTGGGCGACGAGCGTTTCGAACGGCCGCACGGCATCGCCGCGGAGAATCACCTGTGGCTGCGGCTGCACGATATTTCGTCGCCGCTCGACGGCTGCGTGCTGCCGGAGGAAGAACACGTCGCCGATCTGCTGGCCTTCGTGCGCGGTTGGGATCGCCGCGCGCCGCTCGTCGTGCACTGCTATGCCGGGATCAGCCGCTCGACCGCCAGCGCCTTCGTCAGCGTTTGCGCGCTCGCTCCGCACCGCGACGAGGCCGGCATCGCGCAGGCGCTGCGGCGCGCCTCGCCCACCGCGACGCCGAACATGCGCATCGTGTCGCTCGCCGATCGGCTGCTCGGCCGCGACGGCCGCATGATCGCCGCCATCGAAACCATCGGCCGCGGCGCCACGGCCGCGGAAGGTACGCCGTTCCGTCTGGAGCTAGAATAAGCGCCGCTTACGGCGCCGGCTGTGACACCGCCAGAGCAGCCGCGCGCTCCCGCTCGCGTTCCCGCTCCGAATCGCGGCGCGTCAGCGCGGCGCGCGGATTGCGCTGATGGAAGTCGCAATAGGCGAAGCTCAGGCCGGCAATCGCGCCGCGGAAGCTGTGGTAGTCGGTCTTGGTCACCCGAAAGCACGGGTCGATCGGCAAGCCGTTGAGGTGTGCGCACATCGACGTGCGCGTCACGCGGATCGTGCCGGGCGGCAAGTGGGCGAAGCGCAAGGTGCTGCTGCCGGGAGCTTGGATCGTGCCGATGATCGAGCCGTCGGCGAAGATGCGGCCGACGCCCGTCGTGCCGTCGAAGCAGTTGTAGGAAAACAGTTTGCCGGCGATGAACGTGCGGGCCTGATCGGGCGCAAGCTCCTGCGCGGACGCCGAGGTAGCGGCCAACACGGCTAGTCCCAGCACGGCGATACGGATCATCGGCCCCTCCGTCACGGCACGCGACGCGACATTAATCAAATTCCTTAACGGTCCTCTTACCATACCCCCTCGCATGCTTCCTCAATGCCGTGGCCGAATTGTGCCCGTCTTTACGGAATTTGCTCGTCTTTACGAAATCTTCACCACAATGCGGCCACGCACCTGCCCTTCGACGATGCGCCGTCCGGAGTCGACGACGTCGGCAAGCGCGATTTCACTCGTCATCGCCGCCATCTTGCCGCGGTCGAGCTCGGCGTCCAACCGGCGCCACGCCTCTTGCCGAAGCGCTAACGGACACATGACCGAATCGATCCCAAGAAGCGACACGCCGCGCAAAATGAACGGCGCTACGGTTACCGGCAAGTCCATTCCGCCGGCGAGCCCGCAGGCCGCGACGCTTCCGCCGTAGCGTGTCATGGAGAGCACATTGGCGAGCGTGGTCGAGCCAACCGTGTCGATGCCGCCGGCCCAGCGTTCCTTGGCGAGCGGGCGCGGCGGACCGCTAAGCTCTTTGCGCTCGATCACCTCGGCGGCGCCGAGCTCTTTGAGGTACGGCGCTTCGGCCGGGCGGCCGGTCGACGCCGTCACCGCGTAACCGAGCTTGGCGAGCAGCGTCACCGCGA
This sequence comes from Xanthobacteraceae bacterium, assembly GCA_030043285.1. GTDB lineage: Bacteria > Pseudomonadota > Alphaproteobacteria > Rhizobiales > Xanthobacteraceae > BOG-931. The sequence goes on from JASHXZ010000429.1 coordinate 2,522, forward strand.
CCGAACCGACGCCGCCGGCCGCGCCGGTCACCACCACCGGACCGCGCTCCGGCGTCACGCCGGCGCGCTCGAGCGCCATCACGGCGAGCATGGCCGTATAGCCGGCGGTGCCGACCGTCATGGCGTCGCGGGCGCTCATGCCGGCGGGCAGGCGCACCAGCCAGTCGCCCTTGACGCGCGCCTTTTGTGCGTAGGCGCCGAGATGCGTCTCGCCCAGCCCCCAGCCGTTGAGGATCACCTTGTCGCCGGCGCGCCATCCCGGATGCGATGAACTCTCTACGGTGCCGGCGAAATCGACACCGGCGATCATGGGAAAGCGGCGCACCACCGGCGCCTTGCCGGTCAGCGCCAAGCCGTCCTTGTAGTTCACCGTCGACCACTCGACGCGGACGTCGACGTCGCCGTCCATCAAATTTTTGTCGTCGAAGTCGGCGAGGCGGACGCTCTGCCCGCCTTCGGCTTTGTCGATGACGATGGCCTTGAATGTCGGCATGGCGGTTTCGCTCACGCCGGCACCGGCGCGGCGCGCATCACCGGCTTCTCGCTGATCGGCATATTGATCAGCGCCGAGAGCACGCCGAACAGAATCGCCAGCCACCACACCAGATCGTACGAGCCAGTGCGGTCGAACACGATGCCGCCGAGCCAGACCCCGAGAAAGCCTCCGACCTGGTGACTGAAAAACGCGAAACCCGCCAGCATGGCGAGCCAGCGGGTGCCGAACATGACGGCGATGATGCCGTTGGTCGGCGGCACGGTCGACAACCACATCAGGCCCATGACGGCGCCGAACATGATGCAGCTGTATTCCGTGACCGGGAACGAGATGAACGCAAGGATCGCGGCGGCGCGCGTGAAGTAGATGAACGACAGCAGATAGCGCTTCGGCATGCGGTCGCCGAGCCAGCCCGACGTCACCGAGCCGACGATGTTGAAGAGTCCGATCGTAGCCAGGGTCCAGCCGCCGACCGTGGCGCTCAAGCCGCGGTCGACCAGATAGGCAGGCATGTGCACGGTGATGAACGCGAGCTGAAAGCCGCACGTGAAGTAGCCGAGCACCAGCAGAATATAGGAGCGCTGTGCGAAAGCTTCGTTGAGCGCTTGGCGCAGCGATTGCGGCGCAGCCTCCTTGATTGTCCCGGCAGATGGCGTCACCAGCGCGATCGACAGCGGCACGATGGCCAGCATGGTCACGGCAAAAATCGTCAGCGTGGTCTGCCAGCCGAACTTATCCATCAGCGCGACGGCCACGGGCGAATAAAGGAACTGCCCGAACGATCCGGCCGCCGTGCCGAAGCCGAACGCGCGAGAACGCCAGTGCGATGGCAACAACTTGCCGAAGGCGGCGAGCAGCAGATTGAACGAGCAGCCGGACAGACCGAATCCGATCAGCACGCCGGCAGAGACGTCGAGCAGCGGAGCGCTGTTGGCGTGCGCCATCAGTGCCAGTCCGGCGGCATACATCAGCCCACCGGCGCAGATCACGCGCGCCGTCCCGAAGCGGTCGGCAATCATTCCGGCGAGCGGCTGGCCGATGCCCCACAGCAGGTTCTGCAGCGCTAGCGCGAAGGCGAAGACGTCGCGGCCCCAATGGTTCGCGCTCGACAGCGGCGTGAGGAAAAATCCGAGCGTCGAACGCGGTCCGAACGACATCATGCCGATCAGGCAGCCGAAGCCGACGATCAGCACCGGCGTGCGCCACGTGGCGACGACGGGCGCACCCGACACGGAGCTGGGAGTATCGACACTGGTCATTGTCAGCCCGGCACAACCGATGGAGTGGCAAAAAGCGGCGCAGCATAATGGCAATGCGGTCGCTGCCCAAATGAAATTTCTCGCGGTCACGATCGCAGCGCGCATGGCTGGCCCACCCTTGGGCGCGTTTTTGGGCCGGCTTTCGCGCAGGTGGGTTTGCCATGTCGGCCGCGCCCGATTATGAATTCCGGCCGATGTCGCTGTTCTGTGCCGACGGGTTTTTGTCGCCGCTCGAGGTCGAAGCCGCGGTCACGCGCGGGCTTGCCGAAGATCTTGGGCGCGCAGGCGATATCACGTCGATCGCCACCGTGCCGGAGGACACGCCCGGCCGCGCCATGGTGGTGGCGCGCAAGGCCGGCGTGGTCTCCGGCCTGCCGCTGGTCGAAGCCGCGTTCCGCAGGCTGTCGCCGCACATCGAGATCGAAGCGAGCACCCGCGACGGCGAGCCGATCGCGGCCGGCGCCAAGCTGATGCGCATCGAAGGCAACGCCCGCGCCATTCTCGGCGCCGAGCGCACCGCGCTCAATTTCATCGGGCACTTGTCCGGCATCGCCAGCGCGACCGCCGAATTCGTCGAGCGCATCGCCCACACCAAGGCACGCATCATCTGCACGCGCAAAACCACGCCCGGCCTGCGCGCGCTGGAAAAATACGCGGTGCGCTGCGGCGGCGGCTTCAATCACCGCTTCGGGCTCGACGATGCGATGCTGATCAAGGACAACCACATCGCGGTCGCCGGCGGCATCGCCGCAGTGCTCAAGCGCGCCAAGGCGGCGGCGGGTCATCTGGTCAAGATCGAGATCGAGGTCGACTCGCTGGCGCAGCTCGACGAGGTGCTCAACGTCGGTCTCGCCGATGTGGTGCTGATCGACAATTTCGATCCGGATGCCATGCGCCGCGCCGTCGCTATGGTGGCCGGCCGGCTGGTCATCGAAGCGTCCGGCGGCATCACGCTCGACTCCGCCACCGCGATTGCCGAGACCGGCGTCGACTATCTGTCGTCCGGATCGCTGACCCACTCGGTGCGCAATCTCGACATCGGCCTCGACATCGAGATGTAGCGCGCGCCCGCGCGATCTGCTCAGCTCAGCTAGAGTGATGCAGGCCGAGCGCGCCCGCTCCCTTGTGGGGAGTCCGAAACGTGGCAATCGTTAATTCGCCGGGCCTCAACCCGCCACATTGGGGCCTCATTGTTTCCTCAGCGCAAGAATTAAATCTCAATCCGCTTTCGGGGAAACGCGCTC
>JASHXZ010000430.1 GCA_030043285.1 Xanthobacteraceae bacterium
ATCTCTGGCCGATTGGTGGCGGCAATCAGAACGAGGCCGGTGCGCGAATCAAAGCCATCGAGCTCGACCAGAAGCTGATTGAGCGTCTGCTCCTTCTCGTCGTGGCCGCCATAAGGGAAGGCGCCGCGGGCGCGGCCCATGGCGTCGAGCTCATCGATGAAGATGATGGCCGGCGCCTTGGCGCGGGCCTGCTCGAACAGGTCGCGCACGCGCGCAGCACCGACGCCGACGAACATCTCGACGAATTCCGAGCCGTTGATCGAGAAGAACGGCACGCCCGCTTCGCCCGCGACGGCGCGCGCCAACAGCGTCTTGCCAGTGCCGGGCGGCCCGACCAGGAGCACGCCCTTGGGCACCCGGGCGCCGAGCCTGCCGTATTGCTTGGGGTCTTTGAGGAACTGAACGATTTCCTCCAGCTCTTCCTTCGCCTCATCGACGCCGGCGACATCATCGAACCGGGTCTTGGTGTCGGTCTCGACGTAGATCTTCGCCTTGCTGCGGCCGATCGACATCATGCCGCCAAAGCCCTGCTTCGACGCCATGCGGCGGAACCAGAACACCCATATGGCGAAGAACAACAGGGTCGGCACGATCCAGGACAGCAATGTGCTCAGGGCCGTGTTTTGCGGCTGGCCGGAAAATTGCACGCCGTAGTTCTGCAGCTGCTGCGCCAGGTCGGGCGGCACCCGGGTGGTGACAAAGCTCTTCTTGCCGTCGACCGGCTGCTTATAGCTGCCCTCGATGGTATCGCCGGCGACTTTGACCTGTGCAACTTTGCCGTCCTTGAGATCGTTAAGGAACTGGCTGTATGGGACGACCTGGACCTGCTCATTGTAGCTGAATAGCTGTTGCAGGACGATGATGCCGAAGATCGCCGCCAGGAAATACCAGACGTGCCAAAGGTTTTTCTTTTTCATCGGCAATCTCCTGCGCCAACGTCAATGCGGGCGAGGGCAGCCAAGTTCCTTTCCGCCGGGCCGTTGCGCCGGTTAGATAGCGCCGATTGGGTCCGGAAAACCGCGCTCGGAGGCAAATATGAACTATCGGAAGAAATTTATGATCGAGCCCGGCGCCAAGGTCCGGCTCGGCAAAACCGACCCGGATTTTACTGGAAAACATATGTCGCGCCAGGAAGGCAAAGACGCCACGGCGCGGCAGGTCGAGCGTATCGCCCGCTTGCAATATCTGCTTTACGCCGATGCCAGCCAGGCGCTGCTCATCGTGCTGCAAGGGTTGGACGCCGCCGGCAAGGACGGGCTCGTTGGGCATCTGTTCAGCGGCGTCGATCCGCAAGGCGTGGCGGTAGCGAGCTTCAAAACGCCGACCCATCGCGAGGCCGCGCACGATTTTCTCTGGCGCATTCACCGGCAGGCCCCCGCCAAGGGCGATATCGCCATCTTCAATCGCTCGCATTACGAAGACGTTCTGATCGCGCGCGTGCACAAATTGGTGCCGCATTCGATCTGGTCCAAGCGCTACGACCTCATCAACGATTTCGAGAAAATCCTCGGCGACAACGGCACGCGCATTCTCAAGTTCTATTTGCACATCAGCCCCGAGGAGCAACTGGAACGCTTCAAGGCCCGCCTCGACGACCCGTCGCGGCAATGGAAGATCAGCGAGGCCGACTACACCGAACGCGAGTGCTGGCCAAAATACGTCGAAGCCTACGAGGAGGCGCTGGAGCGTACCAGCACCAAGCACGCACCCTGGTACGTCATCCCCGCCAACAAAAAATGGTTTCGCAATCTCGCGGTGTCGCAGATCATCGCCGATACCATGGACGACATGAAACTGACGCTGCCGCGGCCGCGCGTCGATCTGGCGGCGATCCGGCGCAAATATCATGCTGCCAAGCGCGAGCAGGACGGCAAAGTCGGCAAGAACGGCAAGAGCGACAAGTCCGACAAGGTCGCCGCGAGCTGATCGACGCGGCCCAGCGATGCACCATGGACATTGCCGGCCGATTGAGACGCGCGATATTCCGCGTTAGCCTTGAGTCATCCGGCGATGCCGGTGCGAAAGGTCGGGGCATGCAGGAAGCCATCGACATCCAAGGTGCGCGCGATCTCTGGGTCAGGCCGCTGTCGCCGGCGTGCGGCGCCGAGCTCGGCGGCATCGACTTGTCGCGGCCGCTCGCCGCGCACGAGGTGCGCGCCATCAAGGACGCCTGGAACGAGCACATCGTGCTGGTGTTTCGCGGCCAGAAACTGTCGCAGGACGACCAGCTGCGCTTTGCCGCCTATTTCGGCGATCTCGGCAGCCGCAAGAAAGCGCCTGAGCCGCTACGCGCCCGAGCCGAAGGCATCCGGCAGGATCACGAAAAAGTTCTGCTCGTCACCAACATCAAGGTCGACGGCAATCCGATCGGTGCCTTCGGCGACGGCGAGTTCTGGTTCCACATCGATTCCGGCTATGCGCCGCGCCCCTACAAGTACACGTTTCTCTACGCGCTCGAACTGCCGTCGCGTGGCGGCAATACCAAATTCTCCAACATGTACATGGCCTACGATGCCGTGCCGGCTGAGCTCAAGGAGAAGCTCAAGGGCAAGAAGGCGCTGCACATCCACGAGTACAATCGCGCCAAGCAGGCGAAGTCTTGGGGCGACATCAGCGGCATTCCGCATCACGCGCACCCGGTTTTCGTCACGCATCCGGACACCGGCCGCAAAACTTTGTTCGTCGACCGGCTGATGACGACGCGCATCGAGGGTTTGGACGAGACGGAAAGCGACGCCATTCTCAACACGCTTTACGAGCTTGGCGAGCGGCCCGACTTTATTTACGAGCACGTCTGGCAGCTCGGCGACTTCGTGATGTGGGACAATCGCTGCACCATCCACGCCCGCACCGACTTTCCCAAGGAAGAGCGCCGCCTGTTGCGCCGCTGCACGGTCGAAGGCGAGCCGCTATACGAATGAACGCGACCAAGCTGGAAACCAGCATGTCCAATCCGCACCTGCCGGCATTCGACCAATTCATCGCCGATCTGCGCACCATCTGGGCGGCGGACAGCGACGACGGCGCCCGCATGGCCAAGGCGAAGCCGCTGCTCGAACGTTTGGTGATGGATTCGACGCTGAAAGCGCATTCGGCGAACTGGCCGTCCACCGAAGGCCGCAAGAATTTGCTGCTCTACGTCGACCCCGACTACCATTTCGTTATCAACGCTGTGGTGCGGGTGCCCGGCCGTACCGGCAGTATCCACGATCA
>JASHXZ010000431.1 GCA_030043285.1 Xanthobacteraceae bacterium
GGCCGGGCTGTCGCAGACGATCCAGTCGAATTTCTCGCGCAGCTCGGCGATGACCTTGCCGACGCCCTCTTCGGTCAGCGCGTCCTTGTCGCGGGTCTGCGACGCCGCCAGCAGGTAGAGATTTTCCAGCCGCTTGTCGCGGATCAGCGCCTGCGGCAGCTTGGCGACGCCGTTGATCACGTTGATCAGGTCGAACACGACCCGCCGTTCGGCGCCGAGCACCAGATCGAGATTGCGCAGGCCGACGTCGAAATCGACCACCACGACCTTGTCGCCCAAATGGGCGAGCGCGGCGCCAATGGCCGCGGTCGACGTGGTCTTACCGACGCCACCCTTACCGGATGTCACCACCACCACGCGGGCCGATGTCCGCTCGCTCATCGTCACAACCTTTCTTGCTCTAGTTCATCGCTGAAATTTGCAGTGTGCTGCCGTCGAGCCAGGCCTGGATCGGTCCGCGGCGCAGGCTGTCTTCGATCTCGTCCGCCGTCTTGTAGTAAGGGCCGATCGCCAGAAGCTCAGCCTCGAAGCGGTGGCAGAAGATGCGGGCGCGGCGGCTGCCGGAGGCACCCGCCATGGCCTGGCCGCGGAGCGTGCCATAGATATGGATCGAGCCGCCGGCGATGATCTCGGCGCCGGAGGCGACCGAGCCCAGCACGGTAACATCGCCCTCGATGAACGCGACCGATTGACCGGAGCGCACGGGGCTATCGATCAGGAGCGATGCGGCCTCTTGTTTCTTCGCTGGCGCCGGCGCTGTGGGAGCCGCATCGGGAGCGACCGCTGGTTCGGGCAGTTCCAGCTCCTGGGCGCGGCCGCCGCGCAATAGCGGCGGCAGCCGGGGATCGGCCCCGTTGGGCTCAATGCCTTCGATGCCGAGCACGCGCACATTGCGCGCTTGCAGATCGGCAATGAGCTGCGCCACCGCGTCGGCCGACAGCTCCGCCGCCGACAGATCGAGCGCAACCGGATGGCCGGCGAAAAAGCCCTTGGAGCGTTGCAGCGTGGCGTCGAGCACCGCCAGCCAGTCCTCGATCGGCGGCTGCGGGGTGAACACAAAAGCCGTGTACGAGCGCGCCCGAAACGTCAGGGACTGGCGTTGGCGAATGAGGCTCGACACGTTTGGCCTCTCCCGTTTGGCGGACTGATTCTTAATTGGTTAACCAATCTGCCGCCGGGATGGTTAACCGAGGGTTAATGGCGGCCTCACAGGGGCGGCGAAGGCGCGGCAGTCCGGGAGGGAGTGTTCCCGAAAGGCGCCGGGCGAGCCGCCCGCACCGTCATCGTGCCCGTGCCGCGGATGGCCCACGAGCCGGTCGCCCGGTTTAAAATTCACGATTTAAGCATACATAGAGCGAGTGGTTTCCAAGAGGTGCACAATAAATTGATGCTTTTCCCATCCACCGCAGAGGAGATGACATTGACCACCAGATCGGATGAGGCCCGAACCCGGGCTGAAGCAAATTTCAAGAAGGAACAGCGCGCCAAAGAAGGCGCCAAGGCCATGATGGAGTATCAGGCCAACGGCCGATTAGTCCGTGAAAAGACCGAGCGACTGAGGGCGCTTCGACTGGCCAAAGAGGCGGCTGATCGGAAGCGAGCCGGTTAATCACCCACCCAATCGTTGCGATGCCTTGAAACGAACACACCGATAGCCCAAATGTGGGCTGTGCTGGCTAATAGGCTGGCGGCGAGCCGCGTGTTCGGGACCCCTCCGGGGCTCCCGGCTTGCCTTTTTTGATTTCACTGGCAACCCAGATCGCGCGGGATGTCCTGTTTCACCCGCTGTGCAAGCCGCCACACACCGTGCCGCGGCTGTGCCGGCGCGCATGCAAGAAAGTTCTTCATTGACCTCCTTTCACGACTTTTCGCTCAACGACGCCATTAAACGCGCACTCGCCGAGGAAAAATACCTCACCCCAACTCCGATCCAAGCGCAGACGATACCGACCGTCATCTCGGGCCGCGACATAATTGGAATTGCCCAGACCGGAACAGGCAAAACCGCGGCGTTCGCGCTGCCGATCCTGCAGCGTCTGGCCACCAACCCGCGTCCGCCGGTGCGCAAGAGCTGCCGCGTCCTGGTGCTCAGCCCGACGCGCGAGCTGTCAGGCCAAATCCTCGATAGCTTCCGCACCTATGGCCGCTACGTACGCTTGAGAGCCGCGCTGGCGATCGGCGGCGTATCGATGGGCGCTCAGGTTCGCGCGCTGCTCAACGGCGTCGACGTTCTTGTCGCCACGCCCGGCCGTCTGCTTGACCTGGTCAAGAGCAACGCGCTCCGATTGGTCGAGGTCGAATGCCTCGTGCTCGACGAGGCCGATCGGATGCTCGACATGGGGTTCATCCACGACATCCGTAAGATCGTTGCCAAGCTTCCGCGGGAGCGGCAGACGCTGATGTTTTCTGCGACCATGCCGCGCGCCATCGCCGAACTCGCCGCGCACATGCTGCGCGACCCGATCAAAGTCGCGGTGGCGCTGGCGGCCACGACGGTTGAACGCGTCGAGCAGCGCGTTATTCGCGTCGATCGCCCTGCCAAGCCGGCAGTCCTGATCGACGTTTTGCGGCGGGAAACGATCGAC
>JASHXZ010000432.1 GCA_030043285.1 Xanthobacteraceae bacterium
GAAATTCTCTCGGTGCAGAGCTGCACCACCAACGCGGTGAGCGCGATCCGCGCCATCACCCAGCGCATGCAGGATATCAACCACTACACGACCGAAGTCGCCGGCTCGGTCGAGCAGCAGGAAGCGGCCACCGGCGAAATCTCGCACAACGTCGCCAGCGCCGCCTCCGGCGCCAAGGCGATCGTCGCCGCGCTCGACGAGGTGGCGGGCGGCGTCACCAAGACGCGCAGCTCGGCGCAGACCATGCTGCAAGCCTCCGAGCAGGTCGAACAAGCGGCCGCGAAGCTGCGCAGCGAAGTCGAAGACTTTTTGGGAACGGTGGCGGCGTAGTTTCTTTCCTCACCCGCGAAGCGGGGGAGGGGGACCATCTTGCGAAGCAAGATGGTGGAAGGGGCGCGGGACTCGACGAAACCCCAGCACGTCCGTGAGGCGTCTAGTCCGGCGCCCCCTCCACCGCGCTTCGCGCGGTTCCCTCCCCCGTTTCGCGGGTGAGGAAAGAGACTACGCCGCCACCGTTCCCAAGAAATCTTCGACTTCGCTGCGCAGCTTTGCGGTCGCTTGTTCGACCTGTTCGGAGGCTTGCAGCACGGTCTGCGCCGAGCTGCGCGTCTTGGTGACGCCGCCCGCCACCTCGTCGAGCGTGGCGACGATTGCCTTGGCGCCGGAAGCGGCGCTGGCGACGTTGTGCGAGATTTCGCCGGTGGCGGCTTCCTGCTGCTCGACCGAGCCGGCGACTTCGGTCGTGTAGTAATTGATGTCCTGCATGCGCTGGGTGATGGCGCGGATCGCGCTCACCGCGTTGGTGGTGCAGCTCTGCACCGAGAGAATTTCGCGGGTGATCTCCTCGGTCGCCTTGGCGGTCTGCACCGCGAGCGATTTGACCTCGGAGGCGACCACCGCAAAGCCGCGGCCCGCCTCGCCGGCACGCGCCGCCTCGATCGTGGCGTTGAGCGCCAGCAGATTGGTCTGGCCGGCGATATCTTGAATGAGCTTGACCACATCGCCGATCTTCTGCGCCACCTGCGCGAGCGCGGCGATGTCGTCATTGGTGGCGTTGGCGTCGGCGGAGGCGCTGCGCACCACCTCGTTGGTCTGGGTCAGCTGCCGGCTGATCTCGCGGATCGAACTCGACAGTTCGGCCGCAGCCGACGCCGCAGTCTCGACGTTGGCGGAGGCTTCGTTGGAGCCGTGCACCGCGCCTTCGGTGCGCTGCAGGGTATGATCGGACGTCGACAACAGCGTGCGCGCCGCCGCCTTCATCGCGGTTGCGCTTTGGCCCACGGACCGCAACACGCTCTCGACGCGGGCGCGGAACGACGAGATCGCCGTGTCGATGATGCGTCGCCGGTCCTCGCGCTGGCGCAGCGTGTCGCGCTCCTTCTCGGCGAGCAGTTGGTCGGTGACGTCGGTGTGCGTGGCAAGCCAGCCGCCGCCTGCTATCGGCCGGCTGACCAGCGCGATGATGCGACCGTCCTTGATCTCGATGGTCTTGGTCTCAGTACGACCCTCGGCGACCTGCCGCAGGCACTCGGCGATGTACGCATCCACATCGCCTGAGAACGTGCCGGCGGCAGTGCGGTGCACCAGGAGATCCCGGAGCGGCGTGCCGCGCTCGGTGTCGGCGTGCGGCAGATCGTACATCTCGATGTAGCGCTCGTTGCACAGAATGAGCCGGCCGACATGATCGAACATGCACAGGCCCTGCGTCATGTTGTTGAGGGCCGAGCGCAGCAGCCGGTAATGCGCACGCACGCGCTGGATCACGAAGATGGCCGCCAGGCCCATCGCGCAAATGGCGCAGACGAGGCCGACGATCGACGCCGCGGCCGCCGGCGAGGCTTGCGCCAGCGCCTGCACCGCCCAATCCTGGCCGAATGTGAGCACGCTGCCGGCGCCGAGCACCAGCCCGGCCGCGGCGGCCGCCAGCACCGGACCCCAGTGGCGGCTTACTTTCGAACGTTTGCCGGCAAAGGCCATGAGGGCATACACCGAATTGAAGCGCGCAAGATTAGCCGCCAAGCGGTTGTTTTGCCGTTAATGAAGGGTGAGGGATTGCTTAACAAAAGCTGAGCGAGCAGCGCCCGCGCGCGCATTGACCGGCCCGCGGCTTTCATGCTTCCGACACTTTTGCGACGGCAAGTCACCGGGCGACGGGGGAATAATCGATGGTCCGCTTACCGGCTGCGGCGTTCGGCTGCGGCCTCTTCATGGCCGCGGCGGCGCTTGCCGGCTGTGCGGGCGACAATAACCCGCCGGCCGGGCTGCCGAGCTTCCGTCAGAGCCTGGCGAGCGCCGACGCCAAGCTCGACGCCGATGCGGCACAGGCGATGATCTCCGGCTACCGCACCAATAACGGCCTCGGTCCCGTCGTCATCGATCCCGAACTGATGCGTCTCGCCGCCGAGCAGGCGCGCGCCATGGCGACCCGCGACAAGCTCGATCACAACGTCTGGCGCCCGTTCCAGGAGCGCATCCAGCAATCGCATTTCGACGCCAGCGTCGCGGTCGAGAACATCGGCGCCGGCTATGACACGCTGGCCGAAGCATTCTCCGGCTGGCGCGGCTCGCCGCCGCACCGCGCCAACATGCTCAACCGCGCCGTCACCAAGATGGGCATCGCCGCCGCCTATGCGCCGCAGTCAAAATACAAGGTGTTCTGGTCGCTGATCCTCGCCTGCCCCGACGAGCAGCACCAGGGCGGGACGCGGCCTCGCCAGTCAAATTCGTAAGCCGCATCGCTTGACGCGCGATCGCAGCGATTTTGTCCGGTCAGCCGGCGACCAGATCGAACATTTTGTCGCCGTAGGTAGCGCGCGCGTCGTCGAGCAGCGGCGCGACGGCGGCGCGGAATGCGGCGTGCTCCGCGGCCGACAGCTCGATGATTTCGCAGCCCTCGCCCAGGATTGCGGCGCGGGCCTCGCGGTCTTCCTCGATCGCGAGCTCGCGCTGCAAGGCGACGGCTTGCGTGACCGCATCGCGCATGGCGCGCTGCAGATCGTCCGGCCAGGCCTCGAAGCTCGGGCGGTGCAAAAAGATCGGCCGCGAAATGTAGAAATGATTGGTGACGGTGTGGAAGCGGTGAAATTTGTGCACGCCGTA
>JASHXZ010000433.1 GCA_030043285.1 Xanthobacteraceae bacterium
TTGTCAGGCCCCGCAGCGCCCTGACGCCCTCGTCACCGATGTCGTTTCCTTGAAGCCAGAGCTCTGTGAGGCCGGTCAGCGAGCTCAGCGCCTTGGCGCCATCAGTTCCGATCTGGTTGGAGCTTAAATTAAGCTTGGTCAGACCGGTGAGATCGGACAACGCCCGGGCACCCTCAAGGCCGATCTTATTGGAGCCGAGATAGAGTTCGCTCAGGTTTGTCAGGCCCCGCAGCGCCCTGACGCCCTCGTCACCGATGTCGTTTCCTTGAAGCCAGAGCTCTGTGAGGCCGGTCAGCGAACTCAGCGCCTTGGCGCCATCATTCCCCATATTGTTATAACTAAGGACGAGACGAGTGAGATTGGTCAAGGTACCTAATACTTGAGATCCCCCTGTCCCGATCTCGTTGTAGGCAAGAGAAAGTTCGGACAGATTAGCTAGGCTATTTAGTGCCCTCGCATCTGTGTCTCCAATCTTTAGTGTCCGCAGCCACAAAAACTTTAAATCTGCCAGCGCAGCTATTCTTTCGCACAAGTCGTTGGCGGGATAGCACAGACGATATAACGGCAGACTAGGCCGTTGGACCATCCAACTGCCCAAGTTCATATCGACCTGAGGCCCATTAATGGCGAGTGCATCCCAACGTTCGGCCTTTGCCCTCGCTATGAGAGCAAGTAGTTCGCTTGGTGTGCTGAGTGAAACGACTGTTCGATCCATCATTGACACTTCTCTCGACAGCCCCGAATTGGAATGCCGATTACACGGGGAATATCCCCGACCAATGATAACCTTACCCTCGGTTTATTCCGGATTCAACTCTTTGTTGCGTCAAGCGCGCGCCTGCTATATTAAGAAGGCATTGCCCCATTTTTGATCCACCCATCACGAGTACACACTTCAGTGACTCTAATTTTCCTCCGCTTCCGCCCTTAGCTTGAACCGCTGAATCTTCCCGGTCGCGGTCTTGGGTAACTCGCTGCGGAATTCGATCCAGCGTGGATATTTATAGGGCGCAAGCTGCTTGCGGCAATGATCCTGCAGCGCGCGGGCCAGATCGTCGCCGGTTTGTTGCGGCGCTTTGAGCACCACGAATGCTTTCGGCTTGATGAGTTTGTCTTCGTCCGGCCAGGCGACTACGGCGGCCTCCAGTACGTCAGGATGGCTCTGCAGCGCGCCCTCGACTTCGAACGGCGACACGTACATGCCCGAGACCTTCATCATGTCGTCGCGGCGGCCGCAATAAACGAAATAGCCGGCTTCGTCCTCGACGTACTTGTCGCCCGAGCGGGTCCATTCGCCGAGAAACGTCGCGCGCGATTGGGCGCGATTGTTCCAGTACATGACCGCGCTGGTCGGACCGCGCACCTGCAGTTCGCCCATCTCGCCGCGGCTGGCGACAACCTTGCCGTCGTCGTCGATCAGACGGAAGTCGTAGCCCGGCACCGGCTTGCCGCTGGTGCCGTATTTCACGTCGCCCGGCCGATTCGACAGGAAGATGTGCAGCATCTCGGTCGAGCCGAGCCCGTCCAAAATGTCGACGCCGTAGCGCTCGCGCCAGCGCCGGCCGACGTCGGGCGGCAATGCCTCGCCGGCCGAAACGCAGCGCCGCAATTTCAGCTCCGCTTGTTGCGGTGAAGCCGAGCTCGCAAGGAAACCGGCATAAAAGGTCGGCACGCCATAAAAAACCGTGACGCGGTGTTTTTTCAGAAGCTCGGCCACCGCGTCGGGCGTCGGCCGCGACGGCAACAGGACCGTGGTGGCGCCGGCCGACATCGGAAAGGTCAGCGCATTGCCGAGCCCGTAGGCGAAAAACAGCTTGGCGACCGAATAGCAGACGTCGTGTTCGGTGATGCCCAGAATGGGCCCCGCATAAAGCTCGTCGGTCAGGCGGAGGTCGGCGTGGGTGTGCACCGCGCCCTTCGGCCGGCCGGTCGAACCCGACGTGTAGAGCCAAAAACACATGTCGTCGCGCGTGGTCGGCGCGGTGACAGGCTCGGTTTTGGCAGCAGCAATGAGGTCGGCAAAACGCAGATGGCCTTGCGCGTTGTCACCTGAGACGACGACGTGCATCAGGTCTTTGGCAATGCCGATCGCCTTGTTGAATTTCGCCAGCAGCTCTTCGGAAACGACCAGCACGCGCGCCCGGCTGTCCTCGAGCATGAAGGCGTAGTCGTCCTCGGTCAAAAGCGTGTTGACTGGGACCGCGACCACGCCGGCCTTGATGGCGCCCAGAAAGGCGGTCGGCCAGTCGATCGTGTCGGTGAGGCAGATGAGGATGCGCTCCTCGCGGCGGATGCCGAGCGAGCGCAGCGCGTGGCCGAAGCGCTCGACTCGTTCGGCCAGCGCGCCATAGCTGTAACTGCCGTTCGGATCGACGTAGGCGGCCTTGTCGGCGCGGCCGGCGGCGAGATTGCGCGCCAGAATATCGGCGGCGAAATTGTAGTCGCGCGGCAGGGCGTCAACGGGCGCGCCTGGCGCGAGGCTCGGCTCGGCGACGTTCATCGGGCATTTCCTGTCCTGACCTGGTGGGGCTCCGCCCACCTTGCATCGCAAGGCATTATGCCGATGGCAAAACCCGCCGCAATATTATAGGCCTTTTGCCGCGTCCTTCGTACGGCTTGGCCGGCGATGACGAACCGGAGTCCATCAATGCTGCTCAGCCGCGACCGCATCCTCACCACCCACGTCGGCAGTCTGCCGCGCAACGAGCGGCTCTCCGACCTTCTGGTGCGCCAGGAAGAGGGTGGCGGCTACGACGCCAAGGACCTTGCCGCCGAGATGGACAACGCGGTGCGGCACGTCGTCGAAAAGCAGGTCGAGGCCGGCATCGATATCGGCAACGACGGCGAGCAACGCCGCATTGGCTTTCAAACCTACGTGCCGCAGCGCATGTCCGGCTTCGCCGGCATATCGAAGCGCCGGCGCGGCCGCGAGTTCGAGGAATTTCCCGAGCTCTTGAGTTATTTGATGCGGCGCTTTCCCAATCCGCCGAAGAGCCAGCAAGGCGCGCCCGAGGCGCAGGCCGCGATCAAATATCGCGATCTTGCGCCCATTACCGAGGAGACTGCCGGCTTCAACCGCATCGCCGGCGAGCTGCATGCGTTTTCCGAGCGGTTCATGACGGCGGCTTCGCCCGGCATCATCTCGACCACCATGCTCAACGCCTATTACCCGTCGCACGACGACTATCTCGACGCCATCGCACGCGAGATGGCGAACGAATATCAGGCGATCCACCAAGCCGGCTTGGTGTTGCAGATCGATGCGCCCGACCTCGCGATGGATCGCACCATGATGTACCGCGACCTGTCGGACGCCGACTTCGTCACGCGCTGCGAACGCCATATCGCGGCGATCAACAAAGGCATCGCCGGCATCCCGCGCGATCGCGTGCGGCTGCACGTCTGCTATGGCAATTGGGAAGGCCCGCACATCCACGACGTCGCGCTGGAGAAGATCCTTCCGGCGTTGTATCAGGCCGAGGTCGGTGCGCTGTCGATCGAATTTTCCAATCCGCGCCACGCCCACGAATATGCGGCGTTCAAGCGCATGCCGTTGCCGCACGACATGATTCTTATTCCTGGCGTGGTCGAAACCACCAGCAATTTCGTCGAGCATCCCGAGGTGGTGGCGCGGCGGATCGAGGAGGCGGTGGCGGCGGTCGGCGACCGCGAGCGCGTCATCGCCTCGAGCGATTGCGGTTTCGGCACTTTTACGCGGCGCGAATGGGTGATCGAGCCGGTGGTATGGCTCAAACTCGCGGCGATCCGCCAAGGCGCCGACATCGCCTCGGCACGGCTGTGGGGCAGGAAGGCTGCATGAGCGAGCTTCTCATTTACGACGTGGCGACGCGAAACGCCGCCTGAAGAAATCCGCAAACCAAACACAGGACAAAATCGTGATCGATCTTTACACCTGGACGACACCGAACGGCCGCAAGATTTCCATCGCGCTCGAGGAATTGGCACTGCCCTATACGGTGCATGCCGTCGACATCGGCAAGGACGAGCAGTTCAAGCCGGAATTTCTGAAGATCAGCCCGAACAATCGCATTCCGGCGATCGTCGACCGCGACAATGGCATGAGCCTGATGGAGTCGGGCGCAATTCTGATTTATCTCGGCGACAAGACCGGCAAGCTGTTGCCGAAATCCGGCGAGGCGCGCTATCGCACGCTCGAATGGCTGATGTGGCAGATGGGCGGCCCCGGCCCGATGTTCGGTCAGGTGCATCACTTCGTGAAATACAACAAGGGCAAGGCACCTTACGCCGAGGAGCGCTATCTGAAAGAGGCGCACCGGCTCTACGGCGTGCTCGACAAGCGCCTCGGCGATCACGAATACGTCGCGGACAGCTATTCGATCGCCGATATCGCCATCTGGCCGTGGGTGTCGCGCTACGAATGGCAGACCGTCGATCTCAACCAATATCCGAACGTCAAGCGCTGGTACCTCGCCATTGCGAAGCGTCCCGCGACGCAGAAAGGCTACAAGGTGCCGAAGGACGTCGGCGAAGTTCCGATCCCGGCCTAGTATAGTGCTTTGAGACCCAGGAGGCCCCCATGGACGACATCACCCGCGAACCAACAACGATCCGCGCCGAGGACATCAATCCGCGGTACAATTGGGGCCGCGCGCTGCCGGCGCTCGGCACCATGG
>JASHXZ010000434.1 GCA_030043285.1 Xanthobacteraceae bacterium
GTCTCCTCCGGCAATACTTGTGCGGCGTTGTCCGGCGCACCGATGACTTTCTGAGACAGCCCTGGACTCTTGTAGAAGGTTTCAGCCTGCTTCATCAGCGCCACCGTAAGCGCACCCTTGGGATCGAGCTTGGGGTCGGTGCGGCCAATCCTGATTCCCGGCTCTTGCAGCACCTGATACCAGGGCTTCGATTTCAAATCCGCGGCAAACTTGCTCGACGCATTGTAGCCGATGGCCAGCGGCGATTGCGCGAAGGTGATGTACCAGCTCACCCAATTGCCGTTGGCCGCTCCCATCAAGCCGTCGTTCACCTTGGGGCTGGCGCTGACGAACACGTCGCCCTGGCGGAGCTTGCCTTTGATCTGGTTGGCGAGCCCGCTCGATCCGCCGGCAAAACCCTGGAAGGTATCGCCGCTTGCCTTCTCGAATGCCGGCGCAACGCCGCGCTCCATCAAATTGACGAGCGATCCGGCATACAACACGTTCACCTTGCCGGCGGCGAGTGCAGCGGAAACAGGCGTCAGCGACAGCGCGGCCGCAAGCAGCCCGGCGCTCGACAACGGCAACAGAGCAGATTTATGCCAGAAACGCATTGGCTTTTCCTTCATTCGTTGAAGATGGTTCATTCGCGCGTCGCGACGAAGTATTGGCGCGCGTCGCAACGGAGTATTTGAACTTATCGCAGCCGACCGGCAGCTCCTGCGCCGCACCTACGCAGCAGCCAACAGGAAGAGGCCACCACTAGAGCGTCTGATTAAGACGCTCCTCTATTCGACGCCTATCATGACGTCCGAGGCCTTGATGACGACGATTGCAGCGCTGCCGGACTTGAGGCCGAGCTCGTCGACGGCTTCGTTGGTAATCGACGCCGTGATGACCTGACCGGGCGCGATCTCGACTCGCACGTGAGCTGTCGTCGCGCCCTTCTTGACCTCCAGGATTTTGCCTTTGATCTGATTGCGTGCACTGAGCTTCATCGGAAACCTCAAAACAGATTGCCGCGCGAGCGGAACCCGCGCGAGATGCAGGGCAACGATGTCTATTGGACGGTCCTCGGAAGCGCATTCCGAAGCAGGAAAGGCGCGCTTACGGCGCGTCAGTGTCGGCCGTGAGCATACCAAGAAATCTTGGAGCCGCAAACCACTGGACACGTGCTTCCAAATGTCGCCTCTAGGCGGTTGGCGGCCAGTTGCGGAGCTTGTGCGGCAACCGGCTCAGGGCATGATGGCTGCCGCCAAAGCGGCTACTGTTGGTGTGGTCATGGGTAGCGAACGAGATGGCCTTGTTGAGTTTGCGGGGGCGCAAAGCACGATCTTTGAGACCGGCAAGGCGGCCGGTGCCTTGTCGATTGGTTCGCTCGAGAAGCGTGCATCTCTTTATGCTATCGGACCGGTCGAGGCGCTCGACGGCGAGATCACTGTTTTTGAATCGCAACCCTATGTCAGCCGTGCGCGTGGCAGCTCCTATGTCGTCGAACGTTCCTGGAACGAGGAGGCGATCTTCCTTGCCTGGAGCAGTCAAAGAACGTGGCAAGACATTTCCGTGCCCGACGAGGTCCGCGGCTATCTCGATCTGCAGGATTTCGTGAAATCGGCCGCAACCTCGGCCGGACTCGATGTTGGGAAGCCATTTCCATTTCTATTGGCCGGAGCGCCGTCCGAAATTCGCTGGCACATTAATGTCGATCGGACTGAAGGGCGGCCGATAGACCGAGAGCTGTTCGCGCGCTCGAAGGCAAACTTCGTGTTGCGCAACGAGCAGGTCGACATCATCGGATTCTATTCCGAGCGGCACGCCGGCGTGTTCATCAGCAAATACACGCCGGCCGTCACACCTGAAAGCGGGCGGACCAATGCGATCCACATCCACTTCGTTTCGCGGGCCAGTAATGCGACCGGGCATATCGACGACATTACGATGGACGGTCGTATGGTCCTGCGTCTGCCGATCGATTGAGCTTCGCTAGATCTGGGCGTCGCGCGCTTGCTTGCCGCGGCGCACTGCGACGATCTCGGCGAGGATCGAGATGGCGATCTCATCGGGCGTGATGGCGCCAAGGTCGAGCCCGGCCGGCGCCTTGAGGCGCGCCAAGCGCTCCGCAGCAACACCGCGCTCCGCCAGTGCTGCCTTCAGCGCCGCGGCCTTTTTGCGGCTGCCGACGAAAGCCACGTAGTCGGCATCGACCGCGAGCGCCGCCAGCAAGGCCGCTTCGTCGCCGCGCCCTTGGGTGGAGACGACCACATAGCGTGTTGCGGTTTCGTCGACCGGCAGCGCAAACCCCTCGATGCGTCGATCGGCGGTCGTGAACGCCGCTTGCTCGGCCGCCGGCGCGCAGACCGTGATGGCAAAACCCGAGCGGCTGGCGAGCTCGGCGACGGCGACGGCCACCGGACTCGCGCCGCAAACCACCACCTGCGGCCTCGGCAACACCGGTTCGACGAATATGTCCATAGTGCCTTGGCTCGGGCACATGTTCTTGGCAAAGCGCACGCCGCCGTGCTCGTCGCCTGGCTTGTGCCCCTGGTCTTCGAGCGCCTCTTCGGGCTGCACGGAAACGAGGCGCGATTTGCCGTCGGCAAGGCAATCGCGCGCCGCCTTGAGCACGGCGGCGCGGGCGCAGCCGCCGCCGATCCAGCCTTGCGAAATCGTGCCGTCCGGAAGGATGACCGCCTTGGCGCCGGCCTTCGCCGCCGTCGCCGCGACGGTGCGCACGACGGTGGCGAGCGCGAACGCTTCGCCCGCGATCTTACGCGACGCAATGTTGTCGAGGATGTCGTCGGCCTCGCCCATCGATAAGGCTCTTTCAGGAGCTCCGTTGGTCGCAAACGCGCATCATATCCTCGCCAGATAAGGTTCGAGCGCGGCCAAACTTTCGAGATTGTGCGCCGGCGCGAAGAGATCGACATAAGGCAATGCCGCCTGCATGCCGCGCGCTTGCGGGGTGTAATCGCGCCAGCCGATGAGCGGATTGAGCCAGATGATCTTGCGGCAACGCCGGCGCAGCCGGCGCATTTCGTCGGCAAGCTGTTCCGGCTCGCCGGTGTCGTAACCGTCGGAGACGATCATCAGCGCGGTGCGCGAATTGATGACGCGGCGCGCATGCCAGCGATTGAAGGTGGCGAGGCTCTCGCCGATGCGGGTACCGCCGCCGATGCCCTGCGCCATCAGGGCAAGCTTTTCCACGGCGCGCGTCACGTCGCGGTCGCGCAGCGACGGCGACACGTGCGCGAGGCGGGTGTGGAACACAAAAGCCTCAGCCTCGCGGAATGCATCGACCACGCCGTGCAGAAAACGGACGAAGAAGGCCGTGTAGAGGCTCATCGAGCCGGAAGCGTCGAGCAGGACGACGAGGCGCAGCGGTTTGATCTTGCGCTGCCGCCAGGCGAGATCGACCAGCGTGCCGCCATGCGAGACGTTGCGGTGAATGGTACGGCGCAGGTCGAGGCGACGGCCGCGGCGGCGCACCTGCTCGCGGCGCACGAGCCGGGCATGCATCGACCGCGCCAGCCGCGCCGCCAGCGCGTGGGTCGCAGCGATCTCATCGGGATCGACGATGTGGCGCAGGTCGGTGCCGGCGATATTTTCGGCGCGCGACGCGCCTTCGCGCCGGTTGCGGCCGCCGGCGGAGCTTTCGCCGTCACCCCCACTGCGCTCCGGCTGATCTGGCAGCCCGAGCGCCTCCGCAGGCACATTCGCCTCGGCAAGCCGGCGCGCCGGCGCATGACTTGCGCTCGGCGTTCCGGAAAGGACCTGACGCGAACGCATGTCGCGGCCTTGCCAAAACGCATCAAAAATTTCGTCGAAGCGTTCCCAATCGGAATGGGTCGCGCAGAACAAGGCCCGCAAGGCCGACTTAAGCGACATAGCGCGCAGCCCCGCCGGTGACGCCAACACGTGCAGTGCGTCGCGCGTTTCGGCGAGGCCGACCCGGAAGCCGTTGTCGCGGAGCGTTCGGGCAAAGCCGGCGAGCCGGCGGCGTGCGCCGGGCATCTCGACCCGCTCGTCCCGGCGACCCAGTGCGCGATTCCCGCTTTCGCGGAAATGAGCGGAGTGGTGCCTCCTCCCGCTCATTCACGCCACCTTCCCCAACAGGCGCTCGCTGACCTCACGGGTCACGCGGGCGCGGTCTTCATGGGTCTTGACCAAACAAATCATCGTCTCATAGACGACTTCAGGTTCCTGCCGCAGATCGTGCACTTCGAGGCCGGCGAGCGTCGCCGCCCAGTCCAGGGTCTCGGCGATGCCGGGCACCTTGCGCAGGTCCTCCTTGCGCACGGCGGCCACCATGCGCGCGATCTGCAAGGCGAGCGCGGCGTCGATCCCGGGCGTGCGGGTCAGGATGATCTTTGCTTCGCGATCGACGTCGGGGAAATCGACATAGTGATAGAGACAGCGCCGGCGCAGCGCGTCCGACAGCTCGCGCGTGCCGTTCGAGGTGAGCACGACGCGTGGGATTGCCGTGGCCTTGATCGTGCCGAGCTCCGGAATGCTGACCTGGAAGTCGGAGAGCAGCTCGAGCAGAAACGCCTCGAACTCCTCGTCGGCGCGATCAACTTCATCGATCAGCAGCACCGGCGGCGTTACGCGGCGGATGGCGGCCAAGAGCGGTCGCTCCAGCAGGTATTTCTCCGAGAAGATGTGCTCCTCGATCGCGTCGGCGTTCGCGCCGGCGCCCTCGCGGGTTTTTATGGCAAGGAGCTGGCGCTGATAATTCCACTCATAGAGCGCGGCGTTCTGATCGAGGCCCTCGTAACACTGCAGCCGGATCAGTTCGGCACTGTGCACGGCGGCAAGCGCCTTGCCGACTTCGG
>JASHXZ010000435.1 GCA_030043285.1 Xanthobacteraceae bacterium
CCGGTCCGCTCCGAGCCGCCGGCCGGTGCGCCGCCGCGGCAGAACCGCGACATCACCGGTGCGCCGACGCGCCGCTCCGACGCGCCGTCGCTCAGCCCGATCCAGGGCGGCAAGGATGCCGCGGGCAACGGCCGCAACGGCGGCTGGCTCAGCGATCTGTTGACGCGCGCGTCACGCGACCGCGACGAAGCGCCGCCGATCTCGCCGTCAAGCAACCGCGCGCCCCGCGATTCCGTCGGCTCGTTGGAGTCGCTGTCGGTCGATATCGCACGGATGATCGACCACGAAGCCACCGTCGAACTGTGGGAGCGCTACCAGCGCGGCGAACGCGGCGTCGGCGACCGGCGGCTGTACACCGCGCAAGGCCAGAAGGCCTTCGAGGAAATCCGCAACAAATACCGCAGCGACCCGGAATTCCGGCAGACCGTCGAGCACTACATTCACGAGTTCGAGCGGCTCCTTGACGACGTGTCGCGCGGCGAACGCGGCCCGACCGTGGCGCGCAACTACCTGACCTCCGACACCGGCAAGGTCTACACCATGCTGGCGCACGCGGCGGGACGGTTCGAGTAGCTTGTGAAGTGAGCGCTTCGCGTCGTCGATGGTAACGGCGGCGCCTTCGTTCTCCACCCTCCTCTTGCCCGCGCCGCAATCGCGGCGCTAGGCTTGCCGCCATGGACGCGCCGCTGCACCTGCCGACGCCTGCGGACGTGGACGAGGCCGCGCGCCGGCTGGCCGGCGTCGCGTTGCGCACGCCGCTTTTGACTTCGCCGGCGCTCGACGCCATGACCGGCGGGCGCGTCTTTCTCAAAGCCGAGACGCTGCAGCGCACCGGCTCGTTCAAGTTTCGCGGCGCCTACAACAAGCTCGCGTCGATAGCGTTGGAGCGGCGCGCCGCCGGCGTCGTTGCCTATTCGTCCGGCAATCATGCGCAAGGCGTTGCCGCGGCGGCGCGGCTCCTCGGCATGCCGTCCGTGATCGTGATGCCGAGCGACGCGCCGCGCGCAAAGCGCGAGCGCACTGCAGCGTTCGGCGCCGAGATCGTGCTCTACGACCGCGCCCGCGAAGATCGCGAAGCGATCGCCGCCGAGATCGCCGCGCGCCGCGGCGCCACCTTGGTGCCGCCCTATGACGACGCGCTGATCATCGCCGGCCAGGGCACCGCCGGCCGCGAGATCGTCGAGGATTTGAGCGCGCTCGGGCTTACTCCCGACGTGGTGGTGATCACCGCTTCGGGCGGCGGCCTGACCGCGGGCATCGCGCTTGCCGTCAAGGCGCGGGTGCCGAATGCGGCGCTCTACACCGCCGAGCCTGCGGGCTTTGACGACCACGCGCGTTCGTTCAAGAGCGGCGAGCGCGAAGCGAACGCGGCGCTCACCGGCACCATCTGCGACGCCTTGATGGCGCGCATGCCGGGTAAGCTGACGTTCGCAATCAATCGTTCGCTGGTCGGCGCCGGGGTATCGGCGAGCGACGACGAAGTCGCGGCGGCGGTGGCGTTTGCGTTCGCCGAACTCAAGCTCGTGGTCGAGCCCGGCGGCGCTGTGGCGCTCGCCGCCTTGATGACCGGCAAGATCGACATCAACGGCAAGGTCGCAGCCGCCGTGCTGTCCGGCGGCAATGTCGACCCGGACGTGTTCTCACGGCTGGTGGCGTGAGCTTGCCCCCACTGCCTCAGCGAGCGGCAGACAATCAGGCGCCCGAACCGGGAATGAAACAGCGGATCTGCGTCGCGCCGGTCGCGTCCTGATACGGCCACACCACTGCCGGGCCGAATTTGTTCGGCTCGGTCACCAGCGCCGCGTCGGGTACGATGATCCAGCGGCCGTCGAGCCGCACCCGATAGCGGCCATCTTGCGTATCCCAGTCGACGTCCTCGACTTTGACGCCGTCAGCGAACGAGCAGCACAAGCCTTTGCCGCTGGCGAGCCTGTCGAACCAGGGTTTGAGCGGAGAATCGGCAAAACGGCCGTCGTCACGCGCTTGTAACTGAGCAGGAATAAGCACGCTCGTACACAGCGCGATGCCCGCTATGGCAGGCCTGAAGAGTCTGTGCATTCTGGCCTCCAGTCCATCATATGCGCGGACCAAAAACGAGGTCCTTAGACCTGGAGCACGCTCGGCACACACCTTACATGTCGTTGTCGATCCGCATCTGTGAGATCAAGCAAATCGCGTGCCGGTTCACGCGAATCACCATCGCCAAGCATAACAGGTTCAATCTGGCGCTGCGGCTTTTGCTCGCACCATCCACAGGGGTCAGAAATAAGCGGGTGCTTACGCGCGGCGCGCGGCGCTAACTGAATAGCGCGATCAATTCCTCCTCGCTCAGCGCACGTATCGGCGCAAGCGGATCGCTTGCTGACGGCTGCGACGCCTCGTCTACCGGTGCAACGAGAGGAAGACGCAGCGCCGATGCGGACGCTGGCTGCGTTTCCGCGGCGGCCACCGCCGATGCCGCAGGTACGGCCGGCAAAGCAGCAAGCGGGATCGATGCGAGAGCAGCCTCGCTATCGCCGCTCAGCGGCGCGATTGACGGCGGTGGCAGTTCGGCCGCCGGCTCGAACAATTCGTCCGGATCCTCGTTTGGACCGATGGCCGGTCGCGACGCCGCGGGCTCGGGAGCAACTTCAGAGAACACAACGCTCGGCTCGTCTTGTATCGGAGCTTCGTCGTGCGCCGCGACGGGCGCGGCCGCATCGACCGGCCCGGTTTCGGCTAGCTCCGTAACGGGCGGCCCTTGATCGTAATCCGCAATCGGGCTTGTCGTCGTTTGCTCGTCGGAACTTTCGTCCGCCGCAAGGTGATCCGGCGCGGCGGCCGCCGGTTCGTTCAAGAACGCTTCGGGCGGGACGGTGTACTGGCTTGCTTCGGAGCTGGGATCCGCATTTACAGCCGCAACTGGCTGCCCCTCCGACACCTCCTCATGCAAATCTTCTTCGGCCGCGGAATGGCTGACGGTGATATCCTCGGACGCAAAGACGCCGCTCGTCTCTTCGTCCGCTCCATGTTCGGATTGAGAATGCGTCAACGTCTGCGACGCCGCGAAAGGCTCCGGCATCTGCGGCTGTGAATCCGCCGGCGCGGCACCGGCCGCCTCGGGCAGCGCGTCCGCAAGCGTCACGACCGTCGCCGCGAACGCATCATCCGGCGGCATATCGGCGTCGAACAATCCGGTCGGCGGCGCCAGCTCATCCCGTTCGGCCTGCTCGGCCTCCTCGGCGGCTTCAGCGTCCCGGCCGTCCTGCACCGTCTGAACATTATTCGGCAACGCCGGCGCCTCGACCACGATAGCGGCTGGCTGCGGTTGCGGTTCAACAGCCGCCATCGCAAGAATCTCGTTGAGAGCGTGGGTCAGCTCGCGAAGGAGCGCGGCGGCCTCACGCGCGCGCTGCATGCTTGCGCGTTTGACCGAGTCAGCCGCGCCGATCTCCCGCACTGCCGCATCGAGCGCATCGCACAGCGAGCGTTCGACCTCGCGCTCGTGCAGGACGAAGGCGATATCGGCGATGCGTTCGATCGCCGCCGAACCCTCCAAACCTTCGGGGGCACCGGCAAGCAGCGCCTCGACCTGACCGAGCGCGGCAATAAGCTCCGCGACGTCAAGCGCCTGCGCAGCCGCAGGCAGCTGCGACTCGGCGGCCGCGGCATCAGGCCGCGCGAAAGCGGCAGTGGATGGATCGGTGGACATCAGCGTTACACCACGTCGGCGCCAAGCGAACGCACGTTACGCAACGCAACGCGGACAACGAGACTCGGGGAACGCAGCCTCGCCCTGCATCACCTAGCACAGCCCTGCGGGGCTGCCGAGGCGAAAGCCGCAGGCGGGGAAAACTCAGTCAATCCGGGCGCCGGCCAGCTTCACGATGGCGCCCCATCGCTGCGTCTGGTCGGCGAGGAAGCGCCTCAAATCGTCCGGCGTGCCGGTGTTGGCCAGCGCGGAGAATTTCGCCAGGTTCGCCTGCGCCGCCGGCGTTTTCAGGCCGGCATTGATGGCGGCGTTGAGCTTGTCGATGACCGGGCTCGGCGTCCCGGCCGGCGCCACCACGCCGGTCCAGGCGTCGAGGGTGAAATCCGGAAAGCCGCTTTCGACCAGGGTCGGCACATCGGGCAGCGCCGGCCAGCGTTCTTTGCGGGCAATCGCCAGCGCCCGCACCTTGCCGGCCTTGATGAGCGGATAGAGCGTGACCAACCCGTCGATGGTGAATTGGGTGCGGCCGCCCAGGAGGTCGGTCACCGATTGCGCCGAGCCGCTATACGGAATGTAGACGACGTCGATATGCGCCTCGGTCTTGAACAAGGTGGAAAGCAGATGCGGCGGCGTGCCGAGCCCGGCGCCGAAATTGATCTTTCCGGGATTGGCTTTGGCGTAGGCGACGAATTCGGCGATGCTGTGCGCCGGCACGTCGTTGTTGACGACGAAGACGTGCGGCAACAGCGCCACCAAGGCGATTGGCGCGAACGCCTTGCGCGGATCGACGTCGAGGCTCGAGTAAAGCGCCGGCGCCACGGCGAGCGAGCCGGACGAACCGAACAACAGGGTGTAGCCGTCGGGTGGCGCGGCGGCGACGTATTTGGTGCCGAGTGTCGAGCCGGCGCCGGGGCGATTTTCCACCACGACTTGGCCGACGCTGGCGCTCAATTGCTCGCCGACGAGGCGCGCCATGGTGTCGATCGGCCCGCCCGGCGGAAACGGCACGATCATGCGGATCGGCCGGTTCGGATAATTGTTTTGTTGTGCGTGGGCCGAGCCGAGCAGCGCCGCCGGCAGCGCGGCAGCAGCGCCCGCGCCGGCCATCGCGGTGAGAAGTGTCCGCCGTGTCGCCATGACGCGTCCTCCCCGGACTTATTTCTGCGCGGCATTCTTGCGCGGTCCGGTGTACGGTGCGCCAAATCCGGCTTGCCGTCACCCTCCCCGACGACTTGCCGCGCCCTATCCCCACAGCGCCGGCTCGGCCGGATGGACCAAGCTGCCGTCGTAGGACAGGCCGTGCTCGCGATCCTCCGCGAGCAGGAGCGGACCGTCGAGATCGACGACACGGGCGCGCTGCGCCACCAACAGCGCCGGCGCCATGGCGAGCGA
>JASHXZ010000436.1 GCA_030043285.1 Xanthobacteraceae bacterium
GCGCGACGGCTCCCTCACGGTGTGGTCGCTCACCGACGTCACGCGCGACCGCGAGCGCCAGGAAAACGTGTTTCAGGAATTGCAGCACGCCATCGATTATCTGGACCACGCGCCCGCGGGTTTCTTCTCCGCCGATGCGTCGGGCGCCATCGTCTATCTCAACGCCACGCTGGCCAATTGGCTGGAGCAGGACTTGGCGTCGGTCGGCTCCGGCGGGCTCAAGCTCGCAGATCTCGTCTCCGGCGACGGCGCCGCGCTCCTTACGACGCTGCGCGCCGCGCCGGGCGAAGTCAGGACCGAGGTGCTCGATCTCGACCTGAAAACCCGCTCCGGACGGCCGCTGCCGGCGCGGCTCCTGCACAAGGTGGCGTTCGGCGGCGAAGGCGCGCCGGGCGCCTCGCGCACGCTGGTGCTCAACCGCGCGCGCGACCACGGCAGCGACCCGCAGCGCGCCGCCGAAGTGCGCTTCATGCGCTTCTTCCACCACACGCCGATGGCGATCGCCACAATCGACCGCGACGGCGGCATCGTACGCACCAACGCGCTGTTCGCGCGGCTGTTTCAGGGCCTCATCGTCGCCGGCAAGGAGCGTTCGATCCGCGCCATCGTCGCCGAGCGCGACTGGCCGGCGCTGGAAGCGGCGATCGGCCAGGCGGCCCAGGGCAAGGGCGACATCGTGCCGGTGGACGCGCTGTTGGCCGGCGACGGCGAGCGTTTCGGGCGTTTCTACGTCACCGCCATCGCCGAGCAGGACCGCGATCAGGAAGCCGCCATCGTTTACGCGCTTGAAACCACGGAGCAGCGCGCGCTAGAGAACAAGCTCCTGCAGCAGCAGAAGATGGAGTCGATCGGCCAACTCGCCGGCGGCATGGCGCACGACTTCAACAACATGCTCAACGCCATCATCCTGGCCAACGACTTTCTGCTCAACACCCATAAGCCGACCGATCCGTCGTTCAACGACATCATGGAGATCCGGCAAAGCGCCAACCGGGCGGCGAGTCTGGTCCGGCACCTGCTGGCGTTCTCGCGCAAGCAGACATTGCGTCCGCAGGTGCTCGATCTCGGCGAGGTGCTGAGCGATCTCACCGTGGTGCTGCGCCGGCTGATCGGCGAGAAGATCGCCCTCAAAGTGGTGCACGGCCGCGACCTCTGGCCGGTCAGGGCCGACCTGCTGCAGTTCGAGCAGGTGATCACCAACCTCGCGGTCAACGCCCGCGACGCCATGCCGGACGGCGGCCAGCTCGAGCTGCGCAGCATGAACGTCTCGGCCCAGGATTGCGCGCGTTACCGCGCCAAGGGCATGCCGGAAGGCGAATACGTGTTGGTTGAAGTCGCCGACACCGGCAGCGGCATCCCGGAAGCGATCCACGACAAAGTTTTCGTGCCGTTCTTCACCACCAAGGATATCGGCAAGGGCACCGGGCTCGGCCTTTCCACGGTGTATGGCATCATCAAACAGACCGGCGGTTTCGTCTATTTCGACACGGCCGAAGGTAAGGGCACGACGTTCCGCATCTTCCTGCCGCGTCACGTGGGAGGCGCACAGGAGATCGCCGCGCCGCTGGCGCCGGCTGCCGCGCCCGTTGCCGGTGCGCTCGATGCCGCCGAACGCATGCGCCGCGTCGCCAGCGCCGACCTCACCGGCCACGGCACTATCCTGCTGGTCGAGGACGAGGATGGCCTGCGCGCACTCAATGCCCGCGGCCTGACCTCACGCGGCTACACCGTGCTGCAGGCCGGCAACGGCGTCGAAGCCATGGCGGTCTTGGAAAAATCCGATAGCAAGGTCGATCTCGTCGTCTCCGACGTGGTCATGCCGGAGATGGACGGTCCCACTCTGTTGCAGGAATTGCGCAAGCGCGATCCCGGCTTGAAGATCATTTTCGTGTCCGGCTATGCCGAGGACGCATTCCAGAAGCACTTGCCGGCTGATGGCCAGCAATTCGATTTCCTGGCCAAACCCTTCACGCTCAAGCAATTGGTCGAGAAAGTGAAAGAGACGATGGCGGCGTAGCGCCCGGGGAAGGCGCGCCTCATCGCGCGACAAACATAGAAATTTGTTCTCCCGGACACCGCGGTGCGACAGACGCGCGCGCGGCGCTTTGCGACATACTTTCTACGCATCGCCGGGGTCAAATTACCGCTGACTGCAAGCGTATAAACTTTGCGTAAACGCGAGGGACGCGGCGCCACCGATGCGACCGGACGTTGCGGGTACCTCGGGGTAGGGCCGCGCCGCATTTTGGCGCAAACGGGGAGGCGAGAGACAGCCGTGATGTCGCTGCGCTGGCTGCAATCGGTGACGAGGCTCGTTGCGCTTGCCGCGGCGCTCCTGGTGGGCGCCGATGAGGCGGATGCGCGCGTGGCTGGTGGCTTGAACGTCGATGTGCCGCTTGTTCGTGCCAGCCTCGTCGCTGCCGACGGCAGCTGGACGCGTCGCGGCGTGAGCTTGGCGCAAGTGTCGCCATCCGGCGGTTCGCTCAGCGATTTGTTTCATCGTGGCGGCTTGCTCGGCGGCTTTGCCGCGGGTTTTTTGGGTTCGGGTCTGCTCGGTCTGTTGTTCGGCCGCGGGCTTGTCGGGGAGCTTGGCGGGGTGCCGTCCTATCTGGGCCTGCTGTTTCA
>JASHXZ010000437.1 GCA_030043285.1 Xanthobacteraceae bacterium
CGGCTTTGCCAAGGGCGGAGCGACGGTCAAGCTCACGCCTAAGGACGGCGGCACGGTGCTCAGCTATACGGTCGAGGCGCAAATCGGCGGCAAGCTGGCGCAGCTCGGCCAGCGGCTGATCAACGGCGCGGCGAAAAAAGTTGCCGACGATTTTTTCAAAAACTTCGCCGCGGCGGTCAGTCCCAAGAGTGCGTAGGAAGAGTGCGTAGGGCAGGGAGCCCGCCCGCGAGATGCGGACGGGCTCTTTGTGGCGCGACTTCCGTTAGCTGACCGTTTGTTTACGGACAGGCGTGCGGCGCGCCGTCGAAGCCCATGTAGGTGCCGGTCGCCGGGTCGTAGGAGCGGAACCGCATCGCGCACCATTCGGTGTCGCCACGGCCTGCCGCTCCGACCTGCATACCGGGCGCGTAATCGTTGTAGCGGTTCTGTTCGCCAAGGCGGTAGGTTTCGCTTTCGCGGCCTTGCGCCATCCGCTGGCTTTGCCCGCTCGGAGCTGATCGCGCCGTACGGCTTTGGCTGCTTCCGGTCTGTTCGCTGTTGTTCATTTCGCTGTTGTTCATCGGGTAAGGCTTATTGGAGCAGCCCTGCTGAAAGACTATGCAGCCGCCCGATCCCTGCTGCTGCGCCGCGGTTCCGCTCGGCTGGCCGTTCGTCTGTGCGAACGATGGAACAACAGCAAGCGCTGTGCCGAGTGTCAGAGCGGAAGCCGCTATCGCTATTCGAAACTTCATCGTTGTTTTCTCCTCGGGTGTTCCCGACCTCCCGGTAGCGTTTTGCGCCGCGTCCCAAACGGAAGGCCCCGCCGCGTCGCGTCGTTCCTTGTCGATCCGCAACCCAGGTGCGCAGCATGCTGAGGGCTGCGTTTTGGCGAACGCGCCGGTCGTGTGCGGCGCCGCGGCGCATGCGGAACCGGCTTGACCGGCGGCCCGGCCACGGTTCAGAGTATTGCCCGTTCGGGCGGCGGAGAGCGGCAAAGTCGCCACGATTCCGCCCTTGGATAGGCCCGGCCCATCCGGCCGACGCCCAAATCACGACGTTTGAACCGCTTTTTTTAAGTTCGAGGAGGAGCCAATGGCAGCCGTGTCCCTGACGGTGAACGGCAAACCGGTCACCGCCGATGTCGATTCGCGCACGCTGTTGGTGCAATTGCTGCGAGAAAACCTGCGGTTGACCGGCACCCATGTCGGCTGCGACACTTCGCAGTGCGGCGCCTGCGTCGTGCACATCAACGGCAAGGCGACCAAGTCCTGCACGGTGCTGGCGCTGCAGCTCGAAGGCGCCAGTGTGCTCACCATCGAGGGCTTGGCGCCGGCCGATGGGCCGCTGCATCCGATGCAGGAAGCGTTCCGCGAAAATCATGGCCTGCAATGCGGCTATTGCACGCCCGGAATGATCATGACGGCGGTCGATATGGTGCGGCGCAAGGGCCACGATCTCGACGATCACAGCATCCGCGAAGAACTCGAAGGCAACATCTGCCGCTGCACCGGCTATCACAACATCGTCAAGGCGATCGCCGCCGGCGCCCGCGCCATGCGCGGTAGCGCGACGGCGGCGGCGGCCGAATAGGAGAGGGCCTGCATTCCCTGTTCCGGCTCGTCTTCATCAAAAGAGCGCGGAAAGGAACCTGGAGGAAGCTGCCATGAGTGCGACCGGCATCGGCGCCGCGGTGCGCCGAAAGGAAGATCAACGCTTCATCACAGGCCATGGCCATTACACCGACGACATCAACCGGCCGGGCCAGGCAGCGATCTATTTCATCCGCTCGCCGCACGCCCACGCCAAGATCAAGAGCGTGGATAAATCAGCCGCCGCCGGCATGCCCGGCGTCGCCGGCATCTTCACCGGCGCCGAGTTTGCGCAAGACAAGCTCGGCAACCTGATCTGCGGTTGGATGGTGCTGTCGAAGGACGGCTCGCCGATGAAGATGGCGCCGCACGCGGCGCTCGCCTCCGGCAAAGCCAATCACGTCGGCGATGCGGTCGCAGTGGTGATCGCCGATACGTTGGCGCAGGCCAAAGATGCCGCTGAGAAGGTCAACGTCGATTACGAGGTGCTGCCCGCTGTGGTCGATCCGACCAAGGCTGCCGCCCAGGGGGCGCCGCTCATTCACGAAGTGGCGCCGAACAACACCATCTACAACTGGCACATCGGCGATCCGGTGGCGACGGACACGGCCTTCCGCAACGCCAGCCATGTCACCACGCTCGAATTCGTCAACAACCGTCTGGTGCCGAACGCGATGGAGCCGCGCGCCGCGCTGGCCGAGTACGATGCGGCCAACGGCAGCCTCACTTTGTGGAACGCGAGCCAGAACCCGCATGTCGCGCGGCTCGTGATCTCGGCTTTCGTCGGCATGGCGCCCGAGAACAAATTGCGCGTCGTCGCGCCGGACGTCGGCGGCGGTTTCGGCTCCAAGATTTTCATCTATCCGGAGGAGGTCGTCTGCCTCTGGGCGGCGCGCAAGCTCAATCGACCGGTGAAATGGACGGCTGAGCGTTCCGAAAGCTTCATCACCGACGCGCATGGCCGTGATCACGTCACCAAGGCGCAGATGGCGTTCGATGGCGACGGCAAGATGCTCGGGCTGAAGGTCCACACCACCGCCAATCTCGGCGCCTATATGTCGACCTTCTCGTCGGCGGTGCCGACGTTTCTCTATGCGACCTTGCTGTCGGGGCAGTACGAGATTCCACACATCTACTGCGAGGTGGACGCCGTCTACACCAACACGGTGCCGGT
>JASHXZ010000438.1 GCA_030043285.1 Xanthobacteraceae bacterium
CCGATTCGGCAGTGACACGCTATCCCCGCGCCGTCGCCGTCACCTGGCAGACCTCGGTCGCGCAATTGACCGAAGGCGGCCGGCGGCTCCTGGAGCGGCTCGCCTGGCTCGCGCCCGAAAAGGTGCCGGAATCGCTGCTCGACGTTCCGATCCCCGGCGCCGAGGGCGAGAACCTGCGCGACGCTTATGACGATCTCGCCGCCTATTCGCTGGTGACGCGCGACGCCGAGGGGCCGTTCTTCCTCGTCCACCGCCTGGTGCAGGACGTGACGCGCCGGAGCCTTGCCGGCGAGGAGTGGAAGCGCAGCTTGGTTGAGGCACTGACATGGATCAACGCCGCGTTTGTAGGAAGCGCGGTTGATGTGCGCGATTGGCCAACCCTCGATCCGCTCGCACCACATGCAAACACTGTAGCGACCTATGCTGATATGGGAGGCATTTCGGAACCGACGGCGCGGCTAATGAATCAGCTGGGCTTGTTGCTTGATGCAAAGGCCCTGCATGCAGAGGCCGAGCCGCTCATGCGCCGTGTGCTTACTATTCTCGAAAAAACTTTCGGCCCAGACAACCCTGTCGTTGCGACTAATCTCAATAACCTAGCCAAGTTGCTGCAAGACACTAACCGGCTCGCGGAGGCTGAGCCGCTGCTGCGCCGCGCCCTTGCAATCGACGAGAAAAGCCTTGGACCGGACCATCCTAACGTCGCGACCGAGCTAAATAACCTTGCCCAATTCTTGCAAACTACCAATAAGCTTGCCGAGGCCGAGCCGTTGATGCGCCGCACACTTGCCATCGACGAAAAGAACTTTGGGCCGGATCATCCCGAAACTGCGATCGATCTCAACAATCTCGCCCAACTGTTGCAGGTCACTGACCGGTTAGCAGAGGCCGAGCCGCTCCTGCGTCGCGTGATCTCAATTTTCGAGGAGTCCTTTGGATCGGATCATCCCTTTGTCGCAACCGCTCTCAACAATCTCGCCCAATTGCTGCAGGACACCAACCGGTTGGCCGAGGCTGAGCCGCTCATGCGCCGCGCTCTCGCAATCGACGAGAAAAGCTTCGGGCCGACCCATCCAAAAGTCGCTATCGATCTCAACAACCTCGCTCAATTACTGCAGGATACTAACCGGCTCGCTGAGGCCGAGCCGTTGATGCGCCGCGCGCTCGCTGTGGGCGAAAAGAGCTTCGGGCCGGATCGCCCCGAGGTAGCGATCCGCTTCAACAACCTGGCCACATTGCTGCATGCGACCAACCGTCCTGCCGAGGCCGAGCCGTTGATGAGGCGCGCCCTCGCTATCTTTGTTGAATTCACGCGCCAGACGGGTCATCACCATCCGCATTTGGATGCCGTGATTGGGAATTACAGGGGCTTGCTAAAAGCCATGGGCAAGACCCAAGCCGAAATCGACACCGCGTGCGCCGAGTTGATGCGGCCATTGGCTACAGAAGAAGCGGCCACAACTTCCGCTGATTCCCGCGAAAGCGGGAATCCAGATTGCTAGCGCCAAGTTCAAGTCAAAGACTGGGTCTGCGCTTTCGCGGGGAGGAGCGGACTCCGTCTCTTCTCTCACCCCGCCGCGACCGCGCGGCGCTCCTTCGCGGCGTGTAGTGCGTCGTAGATGATGCGGCCCAGCGCTGCGATTTGGTAGGGCTTGCGCAGCACCGGCCAGTGCGGTTCCTGGTCGAACACTTTTGAGTAGCCGGTGGTCAGCACGACCGGGATGCGCGGGTCGCGTTCGGTGAGCGCTTGCGCCAGCGCGACGCCGTCCATCACGCCGGGCAGGATCACGTCGGTGAAGACGAGACTGATCGGGTGGGCGCCGAATTTTTCCAGGGCTGCGGCGGCGTGCTCGACCGCGACGGTGCGGTAGCCGAGCTGATCGAGCAGCGACACGGCGACGCCGCGGACGTCCTCGTTGTCTTCCACCACCAGGATGGTGTGCTGGCCGTCGGCGCGATACGGCCCGGTATCCTCCGGCAAAGCCGGCGCCAGCGGCCCGCGATTGCGCGGCAGATAGATCGTCACCCTGGTGCCGGCGTCGACCTCGCTCGCGATCACCATGGTGCCGCCGGAGCGGCGGGCGAAGCCGTAGACCTGGGAGAGGCCGAGCCCGGTGCCCTTGTCGGGGCCCTTGGTGGTGTAGAACGGCTCGATCACCCGCGGCACCAATTCGGCCGGAATGCCGCAGCCGGTATCGGAGATGGTCAGCGCGATGAGGTCGCCGGTGAGGCCTTCGGGCGTGTCGCCGCCGCGCAGCTGCGCGTTCGCCGCGCTGATCGACAGCGTGCCGCCGTTCGGCATGGCGTCGCGGGCGTTGACGGCGAGATTGACCAGCGCGAGCTCGAGCTCCGGCTTGTCGACGCAGACCGTCCAGGTCGTGGCCGGCACGTCGATGGCGAGCGCGATGTTGACGTGGAGCGAGCCGGAGAGCACGTCGCGGAGCCCGTTGATGGTTTCGCGCAGGCTGATCACCATCGGGTCGAGCGGCAAGGTGCGGGCAAAGCCGAGCAGCTGCCGCGTCAGATTTTCGCCGCGCGAGGCCGCGGTCGCGATGGCCTGAATGGCGCGCAACTCGCGCGGCTCGGTGAGCTTGGTCTTGAGCCGCTGCGCATGGCCGCTGACGATCATCAACAGATTGTTGAAGTCGTGGGCGATGCCGCCGGTGAGTTGGCCGATCGCCTCCATCTTCTGCAGATGCGCGGCGCGCAGCTGTGCTTCTTCGAGCGCGGCGGCGGCTTCCTTCTCGGCGGTGACGTGCCGGCCGGCGACGTAGATCAGGCCGTCGTTCTCCGTCATGGTCCAGTTGAGCCAGCGCCACGAGCCGTCCTTGTGGCGGACGCGATTTTCCATGCGCACCGTGGAGGCGCCCTGCGCCAGCTGCTGCACGGCGATAAAGCCGGCGTCGGCGTCCTCGGGGTGGCGCAATTCGTTGATGTGCATGCTCCGGATCTCGGCTTCGCTCCAGCCGAGCAGCCGCGTCCATGCCGGATTGAGGCTGATGAAATAGCCGTCGAAGTTGCGCACGCCGAGCAAATCTTCCGACACGTTCCAGATGCGGTCGCGCTCCAAGGTGCGCCGTTCCACCTCGGCGCCGAGCGCTTCGCTGAGCAGGCGCAGCTCCGCTTCGGTGCGCTTGCGCGCGGTGATGTCGAGCAGCGAGGCGATCCAGCCATCGACGCGCCCGCTGACGTCGGTCTCGGGCCGATAGGCGATGTGCAGCGTGCGCCTTCCGGCGACGTGAAACTGCATCTCGCATTCGAAGTCGACCGGTTTGCCCGCCAGCACCTTGTCGATATGCGGACTGAGGATCGTGAACGACCCCTCGCCGATGGTTTCGGCGATGGTCTTGCCCAACACCGCGTCGCGCGACAAGCCGATCCACTCCGCATAGGCCTGGCTGATGAAGCGGTAGCGCAGATCGCGGCTGCAGCGCACCAGCATGAACGGCGTACGATTGATGACCGTCTGCAGCTCGGCTTCGCTGGCGCGCAACGCGTCTTCGGCGCGTTTGCGCTCGGTGAATTCGGCAAAGCTGCAGACCGCGCCTTCGACGTGGCCGGCGGCGTCTTTGAGCGGCGCCACATTCATCAGGACCGGGACGCGCGTTCCGTCATTGCGCTCGATGATCAGTTCGGCATCGAGCAGCGTTGCGCCGGTCGCCAGCGCCACGCCGACCGGCGTTGCGGCGAACGGCAGCGCGGCGCCGTCGGCGGCGAAGCGGCGGAAGGTGCCGCTGTCGAGTTCGCTTGCGTCATCGAGTCGCGGCGCCCGGCCCCACAGCGCGACCGCGCGCGCATTGTAGCGGCGCAGCACCCCGTTGGGACCACAGACGCACAGCCCCGTGGGCACCGCGTCCAGCACGCACTGCTCGACCGCCAGCAGTGCCGCCAATCCGCTGGCGGTCAGATCGGGCGCGGCACGCGTGGCGTTACTCATTACTCATGGCACCCTCGACCGCGGGGGGCACGGCTTGATCCGGAAGTTCCGGGGCGTCCGGTTCCAACGCCGCGCCCGCCTGCTACCAATCGACCGCTTCGCTTTCGGCGATGCTGCGGCGAAATCATGGCGGATGCCCGATCCGCCGTCCCGCACCGCCGCCTTGCATGCCGCCTTGCACGCCGCCTTGCACGCCGCCTTGGCGGCTTAAGCCGCGTCCGCGCCTTTGCGCGGGCCATAATACCATTCGCGGAGCGCAAGGTAAGTCATCGGTTCGTATAGCGGCGGCCGGCCAGGTGCCTGGCAGGTCGGCAACACCTCGATTGGCGCATCGCCGCTCGGGCCGAAAAACACCGGTATCGAATAGCGGTCGACCGTATTGGTGTTGATTACCCGATGTTTGGTCGAGAGATATTCGTCATTGGTCCAGCGCACGATCAGATTGCCGGTGTTGACAAGGAGCGCGCCCGGCACGATCTCGACCGCCCGCCAATGGCCGGATGGCATGCGCACCGCGAGCCCGGGCACGTCCTTCTGCGCCAGAAACGTCATCAGCGCATTGTCGGTGTGCGGCGCGATGCCGTATTGGCGCTCGCCGACCTTTTCCTGCGGCGGGTAGTACAGCAGATTCATGGTCAGGTGCGGGGTGGCAAAGAATTTGTCGAAATAATCGAGCGGCAGCTTGAGCGATTGCGCCCATAGCGGCAGGAATTTTCGGCCTAGCTGTTCGATGCGGCCGTGATAGTCGAGCAGCGTCTCTTTGAATCCGGGCAGATCGTCCGGCCAGATGTTCACCTGCGCGCGACGGTCGGCTTCGCTCATGGAAAGCCCGCCCGAGCCGCCCTCGCGATTGATGGCGAACTTGGCGACGAGGTTGGGCTTGGCGTTGGCGATGATGTTGATATTGGTGCGCTGGTATTCGTCCTTGAAGCACGGCTGATAGCCCGAGCGGAAGCTGCCGGTGGCAAAATACGGGATCTTGGTCTTGGCCTCGATCGGCAGGGCGTGAAAGCGCCGCGACTGCTCGAACACGCCGTCGATCAGCGGCTGCGGGATGCCGTGGCCTTTGAGATAGAAGAAGCCGACCCGCGCGCTGATGTCGCGCAGCCGCGCCGCGGTCGCTTCGAGGCCGCCCGGCGCGCCGTGCAGATACGGCGCGATGTCGAGGGTCGGTATCTCTTCATCCGAATCCGGATGATCCATCAGATAAAGCGCTTCATCGTCGTCGCGAAGCTCGCCGCGAACATCGTGAGGTTTTTTCGCGTCCTTGATCCCGACCTGTTGCATGTTCGGCTTCCCGCGTGATCGCGCGTCGGCGTTCGTCTATGAGAGTGTCA
This sequence comes from Xanthobacteraceae bacterium, assembly GCA_030043285.1. Taxonomy (GTDB): domain Bacteria; phylum Pseudomonadota; class Alphaproteobacteria; order Rhizobiales; family Xanthobacteraceae; genus BOG-931. The sequence goes on from JASHXZ010000438.1 coordinate 5,275, forward strand.
CGGAAGGCTGGGCGGGTAAATGGCGGCGCAGCAGCGATTGCCGTTCGATCATGCCGCGACAAGCATTGCGCATTGCGGCCATGCGCGCAGGGCGGCTCGATTGGCTGGCGCAAGCTCGCGCCTGCACACCGATTTGCCCGAAAGCCGCCGGTGGACATTGCGGCAGGCCGTAACCATTTGAGCTTTGAGAGGATTTCAGTTCACAAGCGGAAAGCATTGACCCCGCTTGATGGCCCGGGAATAAAGCGTCCAACGGCGCACAAACAAGCAAGGAACGAGGATGTCCGACGCGGAAGACAAGGCAGATAAGAAGCCGACCGGCCACACGCTTGCCGACCACGTCTACGGCCAGAATCTCGTCCACGTCCACGACGACGATTCCGATCACGACCACGATCACGACTATGATTTCGAGAACGACGAGGTGCCGCTCGAGGACAATCCGCTGTGGCGGCAGGACAACGTCTCGCTGACCACGGTCGGCATCGACATCGGCTCCTCGGGCACGCAAGTGATTTTCTCGCGCGTCCATCTGCGCCGGCTCGCCGAGGATTTGACCAGCCGCTATTACGTGGTGTCGCGCGAGACCTTGTTTCAGTCGCCGGTGGCGCTGACGCCGTATCAGAGCGAGGAGCGCATCGACGACCAGAAACTCGGCGAGATCATCGACGACGCCTACATCGCCGCCAACGTGCATCCCGACAATATCGACACCGGCGTCGTCATCCTCACCGGCGAGGCGCTGCGCCGCGAGAACGCGCAAGGCATCGCCGCGGTGCTGTCGGAGGCGGGCGGCGAGTTCGTCACCGCGACCGCAGGCCATCACATGGAATCGATGCTCGCGGCCTACGGCTCCGGCGCGGCGCGGGTGTCGAGCGACGAAGGCAAGCGCATCCTCAACGTCGATATCGGCGGCGGCACCACCAAGCTGGGCGTGGTCGAGAAGGGCAAGGTGATCGCCACCGCGGCGGTGCATATCGGCGGCCGCCTGCAGGTGGTCGAGAACGGCGCCATCGTGCGGCTCGATCCGGCCGGCAAGCATCACGCCAAGCGGGCCGGCTTTAGCTGGAATCGCGGCGACACCATCGATCCCGCCGCCATGCAGAAGGTTGCCGACGTGATGGCCGATACGCTCGTTGCGGCGGTCGGCAAGCGGCCGATGCCGCACGACGTCGAGCATCTCTATCTGACCGATCCGATCGCCGAGTTCGGCGCCATCGACGGCATCATGTTTTCGGGCGGCGTCGGCGAATACGTGTACGAGCGCGAGCAGCGCGATTTTGGCGACATGGGGCCGTGGCTCGGCCGCGCCATCCGCGCGCGCATCGCCGCCAACGCGTTTGCCTGGCCGGTGCTGCCGGCCGGCGAATGCATCCGCGCCACCGCGCTTGGCGCCTCAGAATACAGCGTGCAACTGTCCGGCAACACCAGCTACATCTCGTCGCCCGGCACCTTGTTGCCGCGGCGCAATCTGCAAGTGCTGCAGCCGCCATTCGTGTGCGACGAAATCGTCGATGCCGACAAGCTCGCTGCCGCCATCAAAAACCACATCACGGCGTTCGATCTCGCCGAGTCCGACCGCGAGATCGCGCTGGCGCTGCGCTGGACCGGCATG
>JASHXZ010000439.1 GCA_030043285.1 Xanthobacteraceae bacterium
CATTCTTCGTCGCCGGCGCGCTCTGCATCATCGCCGCGCTGGCAGTGATCATGGTGCGTAAGTCTTCGTCGGGGGCCGGCATAGCGGTTGGCGCGCCGGCGCCAGCACGGGGCTGAAGAAGGCTACGCGCGCTTCGCCTCTATCTTGTCCCAGATCAACGCCGCGATGTCGGGTCCGCCGAAGTTCTTCACCGAGCGGATGCCGGTCGGCGAGGTGACGTTGATCTCGGTCAAAAAGCCGCCGATCACGTCGATGCCGACGAACAACAGGCCGCGCTCGCGCAAATGCGGCCCGAGCCGCTCGCAGATGTGACGCTCGCGCTCGGTGAGCTCGGTCTCGGCGGGCGTGCCGCCGCGCACCATGTTGGAGCGCAAATCGTCGACCGCCGGCACGCGATTGACGGCGCCGGCGAACTCGCCGTCGACCAGGATGATGCGCTTATCGCCGTCCTTCACCGCGGGCAGGAATTTCTGCACCACCCAGGGCTCGCGGAACATGCCGGCAAACAAATCGTAGAGCGAACCGAAATTGAGATCGCCGGCGGCGAGCCGAAACACCGCCTGGCCGCCAAGGCCATAGAGCGGCTTCATGACGATGTCGCCCTGCTCGGCGCGGAACGCCTTGATGGCGTCGAGGCTGCGGGTGATCAGCGTCGGCGGCATGAGGTCGGGAAATTCCATGACGAAAAGTTTTTCGGGCGCGTTGCGCACCGCGCTCGGATCGTTGACCACCAGCGTCTTCGGATGAATGCGGTCGAGCATGTGGGTGGTGGAGATGTAGGCAAGATCGAACGGCGGGTCCTGGCGCAGCAGCACGACGTCGAACGAAGCCAAGTCGACCTGGCGCGGCTCGCCGAGCGTGAAATGATCGCCGGCGACGTCGCGCACGACCAGCGGCCGCACATTTGCCGACACCTTGCCGTCGCGCAGCGCGAGGCGATCGGGCGTGTAATAGGACACCGCATGGGCGCGCTTCTGCGCCTCGAGCAGCAGCGCGAAGGTCGAGTCGCCGCGGATATTGATCCGCTCGATCGGATCCATTTGGACGGCGACGTTCAGGCGCATGGCTGTTTCCGGCAGGAGGGCGGGCAAGGTCTACGCAATTTTCGCTGCTGCGGCTACCGGGTGCCGAGCGAGCGCTCAACGCGTCGCATCGAACGCGTTCACGACGTGGCTGGGCATCTTGCCGGGTGCCACCAGGATCACGTCGAAACGAATGGCGCACTGTGCGTCCTGCGGCCGATGTGCGAGCCACATTTCGGCTGCGGCGACGATGCGCCGCCTGGTGCGCTCGGTTATGGCTTCGGCTGCGTCGTCGAGGTGTTCGCGGGCTTTGACTTCGACGAACACCAAGTCGCGGCGGCGGCGCGCCACGATGTCGATTTCGCCGAACGGCGTTTTCCAGCGCCGCGCCACAATGCGATAGGCCTTGGCGATGAGAAACAGCGCGGCGCGGCTCTCGGCCGAGATGCCGAGCCGGAACGCCGCGAGGCGCTCCGGGCGTGGCGCCGCTTTGAGCCGTGCAGGAGGTTTAGCGCGGCGCTGCATCGGATCTGTCCGTCGTCTCGTCGCTCGCTTCGTTTCCGAGCGCAAGCGCGCGCTGATAGATTTGCCGCCGCGGCACACCGGTAGTGGCGGCGACCTCGGCCACGGCAGCTTTCAGCGAGGTCCGCGCCAGCGCGTTGCGCAGCAGTTCGTCTGTTTCCTCGGCGCTTGGCTGTTCGGCCGCCGGCGGCGGGCCGATAACGAGGACGATTTCGCCGCGCGGTTCCTCCGTGGCGCAGCTTTCAGCCAGCGTTTTGAGATCGCCGCGGCGGACCTCTTCGTGCAATTTGGTCAATTCGCGGCACAGCGCCGCCTCGCGTTTTTGGCCGAGGCCGGCCGCCAGATCGGCAAGCGTCGCGCCGACGCGCGGGCCAGTCTCGAACATCACGAGGGTCGCCGGAATCCGCGCGACCTCGGCAATGCGCGCACGGCGCGCCGTTTGTTTGGGCGGCAAAAAACCGGCGAAGAAGAATTGATCGGTCGGCAGGCCGGCGACCGCCAGCGCCGCCAGCACTGCCGAAGGCCCCGGCAGCGTGGTGACGCTGTGACCGGCTTCCTGCGCGGCGCGGACCAGCTTGTAGCCGGGGTCCGAAACAAGCGGCGTTCCGGCGTCCGAGACCAGCACGATTGCGGCTCCTTCGCCGAGCCGGTGCAGCAATTTCGGGCGCGCTTCCGCCGCATTGTGGTCGTGATAGGGGGTCAGCGGGGTGCGGATGCCATGGCGGTCGAGCAACTTGCGGGTGACGCGGGTATCTTCGCACGCGATCAGATCGGCGCCCGCCAGCGCCGCCAGCGCCCGCAACGTGACGTCGCCGAGGTTCCCGATCGGAGTGGCGACGATGTGCAGGCCGGGTTTTAGCCGCTCGACGGCAACATTTTGGCCGCCAATCAGGTAGGTCCGTTCAGCACGGTCCTCGGGCAGGGGTGGGGCAGTTGGCGTCCGGCTCATGGCCGGTCAATCTAGCCGCTTTGTCGGCGCAGCGGCAGCGCCGGTCGGGTGCGTCATCCTTTCCAAATGGTAAATTGCTCGCCCCCAATATGACGAATTGCTATACACCTATGCCGGCGCGCAGGCAGAGGTGGGGAGAACCGCATTGTCCGCGGAATTGCAGGTCCCGGCGGCCGCGGCCACTCTGTCGCGGCGACTTACGCTTGCCGGCTTGCTGGGCACTACGGCGGTCCTGGCCGGTTGCTCGAGCAGTTCGAGCGTTTTTTCCAATTCCAAACTGTTCTCGAGCAGCCCGCCGCCGGCCGCAGCCCCGCCGCCGAGCCCGGAAGCCACGATCGGCGCCGGTCAGGTCAAGGTCGCGCTCATTCTGCCGCTCTCAGCTGGCGGCAATGCCGGGCTTGCCGGCCAAGCCATGCGCAATGCCGCCGAAATGGCGCTCGACGAATTCAAATCGCCCGATGTCCAACTGCTCGTAAAGGACGACGCCGGCAATCCCGATGCGGCGCGCGCTGGCGCCCAGCAGGCGCTCGACGAGGGCGCCGCGATCGTGCTCGGTCCGCTATTCGCCCAATCGGTCAGCCTGGTCGGCCAAGTCACGCGCGCCCGCAACGTGCCGGTGATCGCGTTCTCGACCGATGCCAACGTCGCGTCGTCGGGTGTTTATCTGCTCAGCTTTTTGCCCGAGTCCGACGTCCAGCGCATCGTGCAGTATGCGGCTTCGACCGGGAAGCACTCATACGCGGCCTTGGTGCCGGAAAACCCCTACGGCACTGTGGTGGAAGCGGCGTTCCGCCAGGATGTCGCCCGGCGCGGCGGCCAAGTGGTCGCGCTCGAGCACTATCCGCACGATCGCGCCGGCATGGCCAATCCGGTGCGCACCGTGGCGCAATCGGCGACACGCGCCGAGGCGCTGTTCATTCCCGATGGCGGCGATGCGGTGCCGGACGTGGTGCAGGCGTTGGTCGCGGCCGGCGTCAACACCAAGCGCATTCAGCTCCTTGGCACCGGGCTGTGGGACGATCCGCGCATCTTCTCGGTCCCGGCGCTCGACGGCGGCTGGTACGCGGCGCCGGATGCAGCGGGCTATCGCAGCTTCTCCACCCGCTACCGCAACCGCTACCATCAGGACCCGGTGCGGACCGCGACGCTCGCGTATGACGCGGTCGCGCTGGTCGCCGCGCTGGTGAAGACGCAGCCAGACCCGCAGCAGCGGT
>JASHXZ010000440.1 GCA_030043285.1 Xanthobacteraceae bacterium
ATCCGCGTCATCCATAACCAGTGCGCCCATCGCGGCTCGCTCGTGGTCGCCAACGACAAGGGCAATACCGGCGAGTTCCAGTGCTGCTACCACGGCTGGACCTATCATCTCGACGGCCGGCTCAAGGCGGTGCCGCTGCAGCACGGCTATCCGCGCGACTTCGATCCAAAGAATCCGAACACCGCGATGCTGGCCGTGCCCCGCGTGCAAAGCTATCGCGGCTTCGTGTTCGCCAGCGAAGCGAAGGACGGCGAAGGCCTGCAAGATTTTTTGGGCCACATGGCGACCTCGCTCGACGACATGGTCGACCGTGCGCCGGACGGCGAGATCGAGGTCGCCGGCGGCACGTTCCGGCATGCCTACGAGGCCAACTGGAAGCTTTATCTGGAAAACCTTTGCGACGCGGCGCACCCGTGGTTCACCCACCGCTCCTCGATCGACGCCGCACAGCAGCAATCCGACCAGGTTTATTCCGACGGCTCCGGCGAGATCGCGATCCGGCAGATGCGCCAGAACGGCGCGCCATACAGTTTTTGGGAGAACCAAGTCGGCATCTGGACCTATCCGAACGGCCACTCCTATCTGGGCGACTATCACGACGACGCCAAGCTCGTTGCCGCGCTGAAGGACCCGCTGTACCGCGACTACATCGCGGCAATGGAGAAGAAGAAGGGCAAGACGGAAACCCGGCGTGTTCTCGAAACGCGGCGCTGGAACAGCAACATCTATCCGAACCTGTCGTTCATGAGCCAGTTCCAGCAGCTGCGCGTGGTGCATCCGGTCGCGGTCAACCGCACCGTGGTCTGCACCTATAATTTCCGTCTCAAGGGCGCGCCGGCACAAATGTTCCGCAACACCGTGAGCTTTGCCAACATCGTGAACGGCACCGGTTCGCTGGTGCTGACCGACGATCTTGAAATCTACAACCGCATCGGCATGGGGCTATCGAGCGAGGGCGCCGAGTGGATCGAAATCGGCCGCGGTTTCGAGTCCGACGTGCCTGATGCCCACGACGGCCGGCGCGGCAAGAACTCGACCAGCGAAGTCTACATCCGCAATATGCTCGATGCCTGGCTCAGCTATATGACGCCAGGCGGCCACCCCGACGCAATGCGCGCAGCGTCATAAATCATGTCGCGGCAATCTTCACCCGTCATTGCGAGCGAAGCGAAGCAATCCAGAGCGGCCTGCACCGTCCCCTGGATTGCTTCGTCGCCCCTTCGGGGCTCCTCGCAATGACGCCTCCAACGCGGGGAGCACCTTAACAGATGGGGCGAAGGCCGAAAAAACGCGCGCGACGGCCGGCGGCGCCGCGGCGGCCGAGGGTGTCCGGCATGCGCGCCGCGCGCTTGGCGGCGCCGCCGCGACTCGATCTGCGCCGCTGCGAGCAGTTTCTGCTGCACGAAGCGCAACTGCTCGACGAAGGCAAGTTCGACGATTGGCTCGCGCTGTTCACGTCGGAAGCCTGGTACTGGGTGCCGAGCGAGCCCGACCAGGTCGATCCGCTCGAGACCGTGTCGCTGATCTACGACGACCGCCGGCTCCTCGAGACGCGGGTGCGGCGGCTCGCGAGCCCGCGCATGTATTCGCAGGAGCCGCGCTCGCGCACCACCCGCATGGTCGGCAATGTCAGCATCGAGGACGGTCCCCTCCCCACCCTCCCCCACTCGCGGGGGAGACAGGGGTGGGGGTGCACGGTGCGCTCCAAATTCATGATGATCGAATACCGCCGCGAGCAGCAGCGCCTGTTCGGCGGCACCATGCGGCATCGCCTGGTGCAGAGCGACGGCCGCATCATGATCGCCTGGAAGCGCGTCGACCTGGTCAATTGCGACGCCCCGCTCGACGGCATCACCGTGCCATTTTAGTTGCCGTACGTCCCCGTCGGCTGGTGCCGCGCGGTGCGGGTGCGCTGCGCGGTGAGCCATTTCGAGCGGCCGGCAAGCCCCAGCGTGAACGCGCGCAACGCCGGCGGCCATGTGGTCGGCAGGCCGAGCAGATACGAGATGCGTTGCGTGTGCTCGGTGAGCGGCCGCTCTTTCTGCTCCCACATCGCGAGCGCGGCAGCCAGGTCGGTCTCCCCATCCAAATACACCGCAAGCGACAGCGCGTTCATCATGGCGCAGCCTCCGCCCTGGCCGATATTCGGCGGCAGCGCATGCGCGGCGTCGCCGATCATGGCGACGCGACCGGCCGACCAGCGTTTGAGCTTGACCAGGTCGAAGCGGTCGTAGCGACCTTGCTCGCCGACACGATCGATCAGCGCCTCGAGATGTGGAAACCAGCGCTGCCATTCGTCCTTGCGCACCGGCACCGCCTTGGCGGCCTCGTCGCTGTCCAGCATGGTCAGCGCGATATAGATCTCGGTTTCGCTGCACGGCGTGTAGAGCACGCGGCGGGTGCCGGACCAGTACTCGACGGTGGTGGCGCCGCCGTCGCTGCCGGCCCGCTCGGCCGCGGTTTTCTCCATAAGGAGCCGCGTGCAGCCATCGACCAGGAATTTGCGCTTAGCCAACAGCCCGAGCGAATCGCGCACGCGCGAATTGCTGCCGTCGGCACCGACCACGAGATCGGCCTTATGTCGCCGGCCATCCGCAAGAATGAGCTCACCCTCGCCCGCCGCTCCGATCGCCGCCGAGCCCGTGACGATCTCGACGCCGGCGCGCGTCGCGGCGGCGGCCAGCGCGTTGATGACGTTCTGCCGCACGATCGAGAACACGCGACTGCCGGCCCAGCGATGCACCGCGATCAAGCGGTCGCGGCCATCGCGCACCTCGCGGGTATGGGCAAACGGCGCGCCCTTCACCGCGTCCACATAGGCGCCGACCGCTTCAAGCACACGGAGCCCGTTCTCGTAGATGTAAATGCCGGCGCCTGTCGTGCGCAGCCGGTCGCCGCGCTCGTGCACGCGCACGCTCCAGCCGCGCTGCGCCAGCGCGCAGGCCGCGGTCAGCCCGGCAAAGCCGGCGCCGGCGATCTCGGCGTGCCGCTTGCTCATCGTGGGGAGCTATTTATCATTGGCGGCGAGCAGGGCAATGTCGGCCCGCGTGGAGAATGATCATGGCTCGATTGCGCCATTTTGCCGTCTGTGTCCAAGACCTCGAGAAGGCGGCCAAGTTCTACGAAAACGTGTTCGAGCTCAAACGCATCGCGCGCGAGGACCTCGACATCGGCTCGGCCATCTACATGAGCGATGGCGTGATCAATCTGGCGCTGCTCAACTTCTCGACCGGCGCCGGCAGCAAGGCCTCGGATCTGAAGGATCCCAAAGCCTTCGTCGGCGCGCATCATTTCGGTTTTCAGGTCGACGACCTGGTCGAGACGCAGAAGCGCATCGAGCAGAACGGCGGCAAGTTCTTCTTCGATCTCGGCGACGAGCGCCACGGCAATTTCGAGCGCAAGTTCAAGGATCCCGACGGCGTGATCTTCGACATTTCCAAGCACGGCTGGCAGGGCACCGATAGCTACAGCAAGCCGAAATTGTAGGGTGGGCGAAGGCGCGGAACGCGCCGTGCCCACGCCGGCGCTTTGACCGCATGGGCTTCGCTTCGCTCAGCCCACCCTACAAATCACTCAACGAACTGATTGGTATAAAGCTCGTCCACCGGCGACTTTTTCTGGATGATGCCCTTGGCGAGATAAAAGTCCTGCAGCTTGGCGACGCGGTTGGGATCGACCGCGCCGAGCACCTTTTGGCCGGGATAGATCAGCTTGTCGTAATAGGCGAACGCTTCCTTCACTTGGCCTTCCTTGCCGGTCCATTCCGGCACGAACTTCACGAAATCGACGGCGGCCTTGTCGGGATCGTCCATGATGTCCTTCATGCCGTGCAGCGCCGCCTTGACGAAGGCGCGCACGAGCTCGGGCCGATTTTTGATGGTGTCGTCGGAGGCGGCGACCGCCTGCGCCATGTGCGGGAAGAACTCGTCGGTCGGCAGCACGTTGACCGCGACGCCGGCGGCCTCGACCGGCGGAATCCAATCCGGCACGCCGGCCATGCCGACCGACTTCCCGGTCGCCACCATCTGCCAGACGCCGACCGGCCCGGCGGATTCGATATTGACGTCGTTCTGCGTCAGCCCGACGCTCGCAAGGAGCCCAAGCAACGCATAGAACGTCGTGTCCTGATACGACATCACCGTGATGGTCTTGCCCTTGAGCTCCGTCGGCTTGGTGATGCCGGAATCCTTGCGCACCACGAGCTGCATGAAACCCTTGCCGCCGAACAGGCAGACGATCTTCACCGGCACGCCGTTCTGCCGGACTATGATCGGCGCATCGGCGACGATGCCGCCGAGCGGCGCATTGCCGGCACCGACCTGCTTGGCGACGTCGACGCCGCCGCGCCCGACCGCGTAGCTGACGTCGAGCCCGGCTCGCGCAAAATAGCCCATGCCCTTGGCGAGCTGGATCGGCCCGAACGCCGGCAACAGCGGCGGCGCCGGGAACAGATAGGTGATTTTTTCCGTTGCCGCCCGCGCCGGCAAAATGGCGCTTCCCAGTGCCGCGGCGGACACGAAGGCGGCGGCGCCTTGCAGCATGCGCCGCCGCGACAACGTCAGATCCTCAAGAACGAGCATGCATCGACTCCTTCGTGTCCCGCTGCGAGCGCGCCGGGGTCCCTGCCCTCTCGGCGATTCCGCTCATTGCCACTATACTCGATGGAACCGGGCGGCGATAAG
>JASHXZ010000441.1 GCA_030043285.1 Xanthobacteraceae bacterium
CCGGCTTGTCGATGCCCTTGCGCATTATGGTGAGCTTGATCTTGGTGTTCACCGGCCCGCGCATCTTGTCGACGGCCTGGTTCAAGGTCATGCCCTGCACCGCTTCGTCGTCCAACATGGTGATGATGTCGTTGGCCAGGACGCCGGCTTTGGCGGCGGGCGTGTCGTCGATGGGCGAGATCACCTTGACGAGGCCGTTTTCCATCGTCACCTCGATGCCGAGGCCGCCGAACTCGCCCTTGGTCTGGGTCTGCATCTCGGCGAAGGCTTTCTTGTTCATATAGCCCGAATGCGGATCGAGCGAGGTCAGCATGCCGTTGATGGCGGCCTCGATCAGCTTGTCGTCGGTGACGGGATCGACGTAATCGGCGCGCACGCGCTCGAATACGTCGCCGAACAGGTTGAGCTGGCGGTAGGTGTCGGAAGCCGCCGCCTTGGCGCTCGAGCCAATCAGCAGCGTGCGGGGCTGCGTCGCCACCAGCGTAACGGCGGCTCCGGCCAGGGCACCGAGGAAGATCAGAGTCGTCTTGCGCATCATCCGCGAACCTTTTCGCTTTCGTTCGTCGCCCACCATGGGCTGGGGTCAATGGGAGCGCCGTCTTTGCGGAACTCCACGTAGAGTACAGGTTGCTTCGATCCGGTGGCTATGGCGGCAGACACCTGCGCTGGCCCGCCCATCACCGCTACGGGCTCTCCGGTCAGCACGAACTGTCCGAGGTCGACGGATATCCGCTCCATCCCCGCTAACAGCACATGATAGCCGCCGCCGGCATTGAGGATCAAGAGTTGCCCATAGCTGCGAAACGGGCCGGCGTAAACTACCCAACCGTCGCACGGGGCGGTGATCTGCGCGCCCTTATGGGTCGCGATCGAGAGCCCCTTTTGGGTTCCACCGGCGCCGTCAGAGGCGCCGAAACCGCGAATCGGCACGCCGTTGACCGGAAGGCGCAACTGGCCGCGGGTCGCGGCGAACGCCACGGCAGGCGCCATGCGCCCGGGATCGCCAAGCGCTGCAAGCTGCGGCTGCGTCGCGTCCTGCTCGATCGACCGCGCCGCGGTCCGCGCCGCGCGTGTGGCGGAATCGAGGCTCTGCTCCAGCGTGGCGATGAGGTCCTTGAGGTTATCGACCCGATGCGCCAGATCGACGGCGCGCTGTTGCTCGCTGGCCAGCGCCTGCGCGGCGGCCGCCTCGCTCTTTTGCCGCGCGTCGATCAACATGTTCAGCCGCAGTTGCTCTTGCGCAAGGTGATCGAGGTCGCCGGCAAGCACGCTGCGTTCGGCAACAATATCCTGTCGCACGTGCGACAGATCGGCAAGGTCGCCGGCCAAAGCCTCGGCTTCGGCCCGCATGTCGGGAACGACAGCGCCAAGCGTGATTGCCGTCCGCAATGCCTGCAGCGCATCTTCCGGACGCACCAGCAGCGCCGGCGGCGGCCGGCGGCCGACGCGTTGCAGCGCCGCGAGAATTTCGATGATCACGCCGCGCCGCTCATCCAATGATTTTTGGAATGTGCTTTCGCGTTCGTCGAGCGACCGCAACTTGGCCTCGGTCGCCTCGATCTTTGCCTCTACGGTGCGGACCCCCGCGGCGGATTCGATGAGTTGCGCATTGAGCGCCCGACGATCCTGACCGAGCGCCTCGATCTGCAGCCGCAGCTTGGCCTGGCTATCGGCCGATTCGCGTTGTTGGCTGCGGATCGCGTCAAGCTCCTGATCGTGCTGCTTAAGCGCGTCTACTGCGGGCGCAGCCGCTGATGCGGGCGCGGGTATTTCGGCCGGCGGCGTTTGGGCGTGAGCGCTCCAGGGAACGCCGAACGGCAGCGCCAAAGCCAAGGCCGAGCCGAGAAAAAGGCCCGGATCGGCGGCGCGCGAACGGCAGAGAATCATGCTGTGCACGGTAGATGTAAGCCTCGCGGACGCAAGGGAGCCCAAGCATGGGTCCAGAACAAGGGACCTCACGTATGGGTCCGGAATAAGACGCCGCTTTCCACGCCTGCGTCACATTCAAGTGAGGCGGTATTACGAACCGTTAATGGATCGCGGCTTCAGCCCCGATGATAAGGATGCCCCGCCAGTATAGTGCCGGCGCGATAGAGCTGTTCGAGCAGCATGACGCGCGCAAGCTGGTGCGGCCAGGTGGCGGCGCCGAAAGCGAGCCTACGTTTTGCGTCTCGGCGCAAACCGTCCGCCAGACCGTCCGCGGCGCCGATCACAAAACAGACGGCCGGGCGATCTTCCGCTCGCCATTCGCGGAGCAGTCCCGCCAATGCGGCGCTATCGAGATTATCGCCGCGCTCATCGAGGACGACGAGCATGGCCCGTTCGGGAACCACATTGGCGATTGCGATTGACTCTTCGGTGCGCCGACGTTCGGCGTCTTGTGCTCGGCTTTCTCGAATCTCGACGATTTCGATCTCACGAAGACCGAGAGCCCGCCCGACCGCCTCGGCGCGTTTGCGATAGGTCTCGGCGAGCTCACGCTCAGGTCCCTGTTTCAATCGGCCGACCGCGATGACGAGGATGCGCATGGCGTCATTCCCAGACGCTTGCCAAGACGCCTGCCAAGACGCTGGCGCAGCCCGCAGACGCGCCGATCAAGGTTGCGGACGGACGCAATCAGCTAGCGCGACGCGTCGCCGGGCCGCTCATCCACACCCGTTCGAGATTGTAGAACGCGCGCACTTCCGGCCGAAACACGTGAACGATCACGTCGCCAGCGTCGATCAGCACCCAATCACAATGCGGCGCGCCTTCAACGCGGGTCGCAATGCCGACTTTGCCCAAGTCTTCCACAACCCTGTCGGCCACCGAGCCGACATGGCGCTGCGATCGGCCGGACGACACCACCATATAGTCGCCGATCGAAGACTTGTTTCGCAGATCGATGGTGAGGATGTCCTCGGCCTTCATGTCGTCGAGGCGCGCGAGAACCAACTTGACGATCTCCTCGGCGTCAGGACGCATTCTGGAGACCGTTTCGGGCACACGACGATCGGCCCGAGAAATGGCAGGTATGGACAGGGAT
>JASHXZ010000442.1 GCA_030043285.1 Xanthobacteraceae bacterium
CCGGGATGCTCCAATTGTATTCCGGCGAGACGATGATGACGCCGTCGGCGTCGCGGATGGCGTCGGCCCAGGCGACGGCATCGGCCGGAAAGCCGGTCGCGTCCTGAATGTCGTGATTGTAAATCGGCATGGTGTGCCACGGCGGCCCGGCGGCGAGCGCCATGCCGGGGGGAGCCAGCGAAGGCAGCGCGCGCGCCAGCGCCGCATTGTAGGAGTTTTGCCGCAGGCTGCCGCTGATCACGAGCACATCGAGCTGATTGTCGGACACGTTTATTCCCTCTGTTGTTTGTCATCGCCCGCGAAAGCGGGCGATCCTGTAATCCGTAACCTTGTTGGCGATGTCCCGGTCGCCGCGAATACTGGATGCCCCGCTTTCGCGGGGCATGACAAGCTCAAATTTCTTAACCTTGAGCCCCATGCGTGGCGATGAACTTGGCGAAGGCGGCGAGCTGTTGCTTGATGAAGCTGATGGTCTGCTCGTCGGTGATCTTTCCAGCCTTGTCGTCGATGCGCTGGGCGCAATTGCCGATGAAGATTTCCGGCTTGTTCAGGGTCAGCGCGTCAAGAAACACCATGGAGCGACGCATGTCGTACTGCACGCGCGCCCCGCCGACCGGCCCAGGCGACGCTGATTGCAGCGCCACCGGCTTGCCGATGAAGGGCTGGTTCGGCAGCCGCGACACCCAGTCGATGGCATTCTTCAGCGGCCCCGGAATGCCGAAATTGTATTCCGGCGTCACGAAGATCACGCCGTCGGCAGCGCGAATGGCGTCGGCCAGCGTCTGCACCGGCGCCGGAAAGCCGGTCGAGTTCTGGATGTCGGCGTTGTAGAGCGGAAACGCGGAAAAGGGCGGCGCTTCCTTGATTTGCATGCCGTCGGGCGCCAGGCCCGGCAGCGCATTCATGACGATGCGATTGTACGAGCCTTTGCGCAGGCTGCCGCAGATGCTGATGACGTTAAGGGGCCGGTCGGCCATGGCGTCCTCTCAAAAATGCTGCCTCACAGGCAATTGGTAATTTCACTACCGACATGCTAGCGGCGCTTCAGGCGCGCGAGAAGGCGCCCGCGTGCGGCTCATGTGTCGTCTAAGAGACTGAGCGCAATCCGCTGCTGTCGCCTCAATTATTCAGGATGGGAATATCCTTCGCGGAGCGCGGTCCTGGCAGCGATTTCACGAACGCGTAGATGTCGGCGATATCCTTGTCCGATAGAACCGCATCCGAATAAGCCGGCATGTCGTTGACCGGGTTGCGGATTTGCGCCTTGAAGCCTTCAAGCGGCAGCGCCGTCTGGGCCAGCACCGGCGCCGGCGTGTTATAGGCGCCGCCTTCGCCGACGCGGCCGTGGCAGGTGAAGCAGGCCTCTTTGAGAAACACCATCCTGCCGTGGGCGGCGTCGCCCGCCGGCGCGTCCTGGGCTCCCGCACTCGCCGCGCCGAGTACAGCCGCCGCACCAAAAGCCGCAGCAGCGAGCACTCTGAACTTGAACATCATTCCCTCCTCAACGCGGATCGGTGACAACGTCGACTACGGCCGGACCGCCGGCCTTGACCGCGGCAATGGCACGGGTCAGCGCCGGCGCCAGGTCCTTCGGATCGGTAATCGGTCCCTCGCCGTGGGCGCCCATGCCGCGCGCCACGGTGGCGTAGTCGATGTTCGGATCTTTGATCGTGGTGCCGATGTCCATCCGATCGACGCCGCGGCCGTGCCGCGCCGCCATCGCGGTCAGATACATGTATTCCTGATGGTAGGCGCGGTTGTTATGGACGATGTAGAGGATCGGGATGTTGTGGTGCGCCGCGGTCCATAACGCGCCGGGGTTGAACATGAAGTCGCCGTCGCCGCCGAACGCAACCGTGAAGCGGCCATGCTTCTTGTTGGCGAGCGCCGCCCCGATCGAGGCCGGCAGGTTATAGCCGACGCCGGAGCCGCCGGAGACGCCGTTCCACTGGTACGGTTTCTTGAAGTCCCACAGCCGGTGCATCCAGCTAAGCCGGATCGCGGTGCCGACCAGCGACCAATCCTCGTCCTTGATCTGGTTGTAGACCTCGGCGCACATACGCGCGGTGGTGATCGGGCTCGCATCCCAGCCGATGGTCGCTTCGGTTCTGGAGTGCTCGACCATGGCCGCATGCGCGGCGGCGAGCTTGCGGCCGCGCTCGGCGAACGCCGACTTGCGGCCGGAATCGGCGAGCTTGAGCACCGCTTCGGTCAACACCGGCAGCGATGCCTCGCCATCGCCGGCGATGTCGAGATCGACGTCCTGCCAGCGGCCGAAATCCTGGTAGTTCGACTTCAGATAAAGATCACGCACGCCGAGCGTGATGATTTTCGCACCCGGCTTGGTCGCCGGGTTCGAGGTGCGCACGATGCGATCGTGGAAGTGGGTCAGCGAGCCCCACAGATCGTTCATCTCGATGGCAAGAATAACGTCGGCTTGGCCGATCAGCGCGCGGCGGAAACTCTGATTGAGCGGATGGCGCGACGGAAAATTCATCCGGCCGTAATTGTCGATCACCGGGCATTGCAGCGCTTCGGCAAGCGCGACCAAATTCCCCATGCCGTCGGGCGTGCGCGCCATGCGGTCGCACAGGATGACCGGGTTCTGCGCGTTGACGAGCATCTTGGCGGCTTCGGCGAGCGCGGCAGCATCGCCTTGTGGCGGAATCACCGGCTCGTATTTTGGAATGCGCAACACCTTGCGGTCGGGTATCGGGTTTTCCTGCAACTCGCCGTCGAGCGAAATGAAGACCGGCCCCATCGGCGGCGTGCAGGCGATCTTGTAGGCGCGCACCGCCGACTCGGCGTAATGCTGCAGCGACGCCGGCTGATCGTCCCATTTGGTGAATTCGCGGACGATCTGGCCGATGTCGACGCCGGCATGCACCCATTCGGCGCCGGGCGCGCGCTTGTCGGCTTCCATGATGTTGCCGCCGAACACCAGCACCGGGACGCGATCGCACCAGGCGTTGTACATCGCCATGGTGGCGTGCTGCAGCCCGACCACGCCGTGACACGCCATGGCGATCGGCTTGCCTTCGATCTTGGCGTAGCCCTGCCCCACGTGGACGGCGATGTCCTCGTGCACGCAGGTGATAATTTCGGGCTTGGTATTGCCGCCGTGATTGACCACCGCTTCATGCAGGCCGCGGTAGCTCGAAGCGCAGTTGATGGCCAGATAATCGATGTCGAGGGTCTTGAGCACGTCGACCATGAAGTCGCCGCCGCTCGAGCTTTGATTTACCGGGTCATTGGCCGGTGCCATGGTTTCGGCAGCGATCTGCCGCGGGCCGGGCGGCAGCGCTTTCTTAGGCAGCGGCGCGGCCGGCGCCGCATCAGCCGCGACCGGCGGCGTCACCGCAGTTGCGGCGGCAGCACCGACGAGACCGGCACTTTTGAGAAAATTGCGGCGGCTCGATCCGTTGCGGCCCTTCGCCATGGCGTCCTCCGGTGTCCGCTGCCGGTGTCGAACCGGCGGCGCATGTATCGATTGCTCGGAGTCTCGCCCGCCACGCGCTATGCCGTCAAGCGCACAGCCGTTCGCTTGGCGCTCAGCTGCTCGGCGAATGGATCAGCGCCGGCGCGACCACGTCCTGCCAGCTTTTCG
>JASHXZ010000443.1 GCA_030043285.1 Xanthobacteraceae bacterium
GCCGTCGAGATCGAAAACGATGGTCAACATGCCGCCCGCCTAGCCGGCGGCGCACGGCCATGCAAGGGAGCGCCGCGTTCGGTGCGATTTTTTTGCAATTTTTCTTGGGCCGTCCTGGGGAACGGCGCTACATACGCGCGGGCGAGAGCTGCCTCGAAGGGGCTTTGGTTGGCTGGCCATGGACGTTGAGGCGCAGAAGCGCGCTGCTGCCGAGCGCGCGCTTGAATTCGTGCAGCCGGGCATGCGGCTCGGCCTCGGCACCGGCTCGACCGCCGCGCATTTTGTCGCTGTGCTCGGCGAACGCGTCCGGGCGGGGCTCGAGGTCATCGCTGTGCCGACGTCCGAGGCCACGCGCTCACAGGCCGAGCGGCTCGGTATTGCGCTGACCACCCTCGACGACACGCCGCAACTGGACGTCACTGTCGACGGCGCTGACGAGATCGCGCCTGATCTCACTCTGATCAAAGGCGGTGGCGGCGCTTTGCTGCGGGAAAAGATCGTGGCCAGCGCCTCGACGCGCATGGTGGTGATCGCCGATCAGTCGAAATGGGTGGAGGTCCTGGGGCGCTTTCCGCTGCCGATCGAGATTGTGCCATTCGGCGCCACGGTGACGCAGCGCGCGGTCGAGGCCGCCGCGGCGGCGGCCGGCTGTCGGGGCCCGGCGGTGCTGCGCAAAACGGCTTCCGGCCATCCTTTCGTCACGGACGGCGGGCACTGGCTGCTCGACGCTCGATTGCAACGCATCGGCGACCCGCGCGATCTGGCGGGCCGCCTGGCGGCCGTCCCCGGGGTCGTAGAACACGGCTTGTTCATCGCTCTGGCGCGGACTGCTATTGTTGCCGGCCCGGCCGGCGTGCGTGTGGTCGAGCGGCCCTGACTTTCAAGCTTGAAAAAGGAGTGCGTCCATGATCGCCCGTCAGTCCCCGCGCCACACTGCGCGTCAGCGCCGGCCCCGGCTGTTGGCGGCGCTGATCGGGCTGCTCCTGATCGGCCTTACCGGGCCGGTTGCGGCCCAAAGCCCGGCGCAAGGCCCGTCGCCCGCCGCGATCCTGCTCGCCAAACAAATCGTCGAGATCAAAGGCGCCCGGGAGCTGTTTACGCCGCTCGTGCGCGGTGTGGTCGAGAAGGTCAAGGACCAGTTCATGCAGACCAACTTCATGTGGGCCAAAGACCTCAACGAGGTTGCCGCCAATCTGGAAGAGCAATATGCCCCGCGCGTCGACGAGCTCATCGACATGAGCGCGCGCATTTACGCGAGCCATTTCACCGAAAGCGAGCTAAAGCAGCTCCTCGCCTTCTATCAGTCGCCGGTCGGCCGCAAGGCGGTCGTGGAGGAGCCGAAGGCGCTCGATGAGAGTGTGGCGAGCGGCGGGCAATGGGGCGACAATCTCGCCGATGAGGTCGTCGTCAAGATGCGCGACGAGATGAAAAAACGCGGGCACGACCTCTAAGATGGCCGAGCACGACGTCGATCTGTTCGTCATCGGCGGCGGCTCTGGCGGGGTACGCGCCGCGCGGGTCGCCGCGCAGCATGGCGCGCGCGTCATGCTGGCCGAGGAATATCGCGTCGGCGGCACTTGCGTGATCCGCGGCTGCGTGCCGAAAAAGCTTCTGGTCTATGCGTCGCGGTTTCGCGGCGAGTTCGAAGATGCCGCAGGCTACGGCTGGACGGTCGCGCAACCGTCGTTCGATTGGCCGACGCTGATCGCCAACAAGGACCGCGAGATCGCCCGGCTCGAAGCGGCTTACACCGCCACCTTGCAAAGAGCCGGCGTTGCCGTGGCCAAGAACCGCGCGGTGCTGGCCGATGCCCATACGGTCGCGCTCGACAACGGCGAGCGGGTACGGGCTGCCACTATCCTGATTTCGACCGGCGGCGCGCCGAGCTATGGCGACGACATTCCCGGACTGGAGTACGCCATCTCATCCAACGAGGCGTTCCATCTGCCGGAACTGCCGCGCCGCGTCGTCATTCAGGGCGGCGGCTATATCGCGGTGGAGTTCGCCGGCATTTTTGCCGGGCTGGGTTCTCACGTCACGCTGGTTTATCGCGGCGAGAATATCCTGCGCGGCTTTGACGATGAGGTGCGCCATCACGTCCGCGTGGAAATGGAAAAGCACGGGATAAAAGTCTTCACCGGCTGCAAGGTCGCGGCGATCGAACGCAGCGGCGCGCATTTTGTGGCGCGGCTCTCGGGCGGCAGTCAAATTTCCGCCGATTGCGTGATGTTCGCGGTCGGCCGGATTCCCAATATCGCCAAGCTCGGCCTCAAAGAGGCCGGCGTCGCGCTCGCCAGCAACGGCGGCATCGCCGTCGACGAGTTCTCGCGCAGCAGCGCCGCCAATATTTACGCGGTGGGCGACGTCACCAACCGCGTCAATCTCACACCCGTCGCCATCCGCGAGGGTCACGCCTTCGCCGATACGGTGTTCGGCGGCAAACCGACCGCGGTCGACCATACCAACGTGCCGACCGCGGTATTTTCCGATCCCGAAGTGGGCGTGGTCGGCCTCACGGAGGCGCAGGCCCGCGCAAAGCTCGTTCGGACCGACATCTACAAGGCCATGTTCAGGCCGCTCAAGGCGACCTTGTCCGGCCGCGACACTGCCGTCTTGCTCAAGCTCGTGGTCGACGGCTTGAACGATCGCGTGGTCGGCTGCCACGTGGTTGGCGAGGGCGCCGCCGAGATGATCCAACTCGCCACCGTGGCGGTGAAGATGCACGCCACCAAGGCCGATTTCGACGCCGCTATCGCGCTCCATCCGACCTCGGCCGAAGAACTGGTGACGATGCGAACCAGAAGCGCAAGCTACACCCGCGAAGCGGCTGAATAGCCGGCTCTATTCGTGTCCCCATTCGCGAATACGGAACAGCGCATGAACCTCGGCGGCTGCCGCC
>JASHXZ010000444.1 GCA_030043285.1 Xanthobacteraceae bacterium
CGGCATGGCTTGATCCGCCAGTGCGCGCCGCGCCTGCGCTGCATAATAGAGGCAATAGTCGATCGCCTCGCGCCATTCGGCGACAGCGTCGTCGAGCGTCTTGCCGCCCTCGTTCTGCAGCAGCGCCAGCAGAAGCGCGCGATCGGCCTCGAGCCGTGCGGCGGCCCGCTCGAGCAAGCGCGCGCGTTCGACGCACGGCGCCGCCTGCCAGCTCGCAAAACCCGCCGCCGCAGCCGCCATGGCGGCCGCAGCGGTCGTTGCATCGGCGTCGCGGACTGTGCCGACCGGCCGGCCATCGATCGGGGAGCGCACCTCTCGTTCGGCACCGCCGCGCGCGAGCCCGTCGATCAGTGGCGCCACTGCAGCGGGCGGCGAAGCGGCACGAATGTCGGCAAGCAACGCTTCGAGGCCGGCGCGTTCGCCGAACTCGACGCCGACGGAGTTGCGCCGCTCCGGCATATAAAGGTCGCGCGGCAGCGGGATATTGCGATTACGCGCCACGCCGGCATCGGCGATGCGGCGCTCCGGCCGGCGCAGGATCTGCGCGATCGGCACCCTCGGATCGGCCGCGACCGAGACGAACGACGAGTTGGCACCGTTTTCGAGAAGCCGGCGTACCAGATAAGCCAACAGATCGCGGTGGCCGCCGACCGGCGCGTATATGCGGCACACTGCTTCCGGCAGTTCGCCCAACAGGGTCTCGTACAACGCCTCGCCCATGCCGTGCAGGCGCTGAAACTCAAATCCCGCGGCGCCGCCGGCGTCTTCGATGATGCTGGCGACCGTGAGCGCGTTGTGGGTAGCGAATTGTGGAAACAAAGTGGGCCGCGCGGCCAGCAGCTTTTTCACGCAGGCCATGTAGCAGAGGTCGGTCATGGCCTTGCGGGTAAACATCGGATAGTCGGGCAGCCCCCGCTCCTGCGCGCGTTTGATCTCGCTGTCCCAATAGGCGCCCTTGACGAGCCGCACGGTCAGGCGGCGCCCGGTTGCCGCAGCCACATCCTTGATCCAGTCGATCACCGCCAAAGCACGCTTCTGATACGCCTGCACGGCGAGGCCGAAGCCGTCCCAGTTGGCGAGCGCGGCATCGCCGAGCACCGCGGCAATGACCTCGAGCGACAATTCGAGCCGATCGGCCTCTTCGGCGTCGATGGTGAATTGCAGATCGCGCGTCTGCGCGAGCTGCGCCAACTCGACAACGCGCGGCACCAACTCGCCGAGCACGCGCTGCCGCGAGATTGCCTCGTAGCGTGGATGCAGCGCCGAGAGTTTCACGGAGATGCCGGGCCGCCCCGGCAGCGCCGCATTGCCGGCACTGGCACCAATCGCCACGATGGCGTCGGCGTAGGCCTCAAAATATTTTGTCGCGTCGGCCGCGGTGCGGGCGCCTTCGCCCAGCATGTCGAATGAATAACGGAAGTCGGCATGGGCGCGGGCGAGTGCTTCTTCGATGGTTTGACCGAGCACGAAATGCGAGCCGATAAGCCGCATCGCCTGGCGCGTCGCCGCGCGCATCGCGGGGCGGCCGATACGGCGGACGATGGCATCGAGAATGCCTTGCGGCGTCTCGCCCGGATGAATGACCCGGGCGGCGATGCCGAGCGTCCAGGCCGAGGCCGAGACCAGAACGGCGCCAGATTTGACGTCGCCCGCCCAGTGGCCGGCGGCGAGCTTGTCCTCGATCAAGCGGTCGGCGGTCGCGGCGTCCGGCACGCGCAACAGCGCCTCCGCCAATACCATCAGCGCGAGGCCCTCTTTGGTGGACAACGAATAGGCGTGAAGAAAATCCTCAACGCCGCCGAACCCGGTCGCCCGCGCGCGGATCGCTTCGACCAAGTGCCGGGCACGCGCGTCGACGCGCGCTTGCGCAGCCGGATCGCGCCCGGCTTCGGCAATGAGCGCGGCGGCGAGTGTTTCGTCAGGCGACGCGTATGGCGCCCGAAATGGCACGAGCCCGGTCGCGGCGCTTTCCATCGCGCACTCCAGCGGCGGCGCGCGCTCGAACTCGAGAGTCCGGCGGCGCCGAATCCGTTGTGCATGATATCGCGAATAGGTCGGCGGTTTGCCAGCACGCCGCAGCTAGTGCCGCCTCACATGTCCGGCTTTTCGCAGTTCACCATCCAGGGCGTGCCGAAGCGGTCGATCAGCATGCCGAAGCGCTGCGCCCAGAACGTCTCCTGGATCGGCATTTTGACCGTGCCGTTCTCGGACAGCGCCGTGAAGATGCGGTCCGCTTCGGCGGGTGCATCGACGCTGAGCGACACCACCATACCTTGCGCCGGCTGATAAAATTGCGGCGGCGCGTCGGCGCCCATCAGCATCATGTCGCCGGCCTTAAGCCGCGCATGCATGATGCGGTCCTTGTGCTCCGGCGCGGTCTGAGCCGCCATCGGGCTCTCGCCATAGGTCATCATCACCACGTTCTCGCCGCCGAGAACCTTGGCATAGAACTTGAAAGCCTCGGCGCATTTGCCGTTGAAGCTCAGATACGGATTGATCTGCATCGAAATCTCCTACACTTTCTCATGTTCGCCCGCGGCGGCGCGCTGCAGCGCCGCCAGATCGAACTTCTTCATTCCCATCACCGCGCCGATGATGCGTTCGCGCGCTTCGCCGCTCGCATTGCCGATCAGCTGCGGCAATGCTGACGGCACGATCTGCCACGACAAGCCGAAGCGGTCCTTGAGCCAACCGCATTGGCCTTGCTGGCCGCCCTCGGACAGCTTGGCCCAGAAGCGATCGATCTCGTCCTGCGACTCGCACATCACCTGAAACGACACCGCTTCGGTGAACTTGAAGTGCGGACCGCCGTTGAGCGCCGTGAATGTTTGGCCGGCGATTTCGAACTCGACTACCATGACGGAGCCGGACGCCTTGCCGTGCACGTCCTGGCCGGCTTTGCCGTAGCGGCTCACCTGTTTGATGCAGCCGCCGTCGAACACCGACGTGTAAAAATTCGCCGCTTGCTCGGCTTGCGTGTCGAACCACAGGCACGGCGTGATTTTTTGTCTGATGCTGGCCATGATGTTTCCCTGGGCTATAGGCGATCGAGATACGCATCGAGCTGCCCGAACGAGCCGCTCCAACCGGCGTGGCAGCCATCGAGCGCTGCGTCGAAGGTCTTCTGCTCCTCGTCGGTGGCGTCGAGCGGCGACCAGCGCAGCGTCACCTTGGTCTTGCTGCTGCCAGCGTCCTCGAACGTGACCGTCGTCAAAAGGTGCAGCGGCCAGGTCGGGCTCAGCGGATGGCGGGTCAGGCCGCCGGCCGCATCGGAAAATGAATGCACCCAGACGAGCCGCTCCGGCGCCGCGATTTCGCGGTAGACGAACTTGGCCCACATCACCGGACCGTCGCCGGTGCGCAGCGCGCCGAGATAGGTGCCGCCGACGCGGAAATCCATGTTCGACTCGACAACGGTCGAGCCCTTCGGCCCGAACCATTCCTTCATCCGCTTCGGCTCGGTGAAGCACCGCCATACCTTTTCGCGCGGCGCGTCGAAGACGCGGGTGATGACAAAGTCGCTTTTCGTTTCAGTACTCATATGCCCCTCCATACGCGTGTTTCAGTCGCCGATCCGCGCCGCGGTCCTATTGGGCCGCGAGCACGATCCAATGCACGCCGAATTTGTCGGCGAGCATGCCGAAACGCGGCGAGAAGAAGGTCTTGGTCAGCGGCTGCGTCACCGTGCCGCCCTCGACCAGCGCATTGAAAAGCCGGTCTGCCTCGGCTTCGTTCTTGGCATTGATAGTCAGGGCAAAGCCCTCGAATTTCGGTTGCCCGCTGTTGCGGCCGTCCGATGCCAGCACCGCCGTGTCGCCGATCTCCAGGTGCGCGTGCATGACCTTGTTCTCGGAACCTGGACTGTGCTGCGCCGGCGGCGGCGCGTCCTTAAAACGCATCAGCGTGCTGACCTTGGCGCCGACGGCGTTCTTGTAGAACTCAATCGCCTCATCACAGCGGCCGTCGAAGAACAGATACGGCTGAACTTGCATGGCACTCTCTCCTCTCTTCCAGGTCGATGCTACTTTTTGCCGCCATGGCGCTTGTCCTTTGCGTGCGGCGCCTTGGTGTCGCTTTTCCCGGCCTGAAGCTTTTTCAGATAGACATCGAGCCGGTCGAAACTCTCGTCGTAAAAGCGGCGATAGTCGTTGAGCCACTCGTCGACCGCTTTGAGCGCGCGGGGCTCGATCCGGCACGGCCGCCACTGCGCCTCGCGCGAGCGCGCAATGAGCCCGGCACGTTCCAGCACTTTCAGATGCCTGGAAACGGCGGGCATGGTCATGGCGAACGGCTTCGCCAGATCGGTCACCGACGTTTCGCCGAGCGCGAGCCGCGCCAGGATGGCGCGCCGGGTCGGATCGGCCAGAGCCGCAAAGGTGGCGTCGAGGTTCATTTAATCTATCGGTTAAATAACGAGATGGTTAAATACCAGATCGCATGCGGTGTCAAGCCCGCGATCAGGCCCGCCATTGCAAAGCCTTTGCGTCGTGGCGCGGCGGCGACCCCCCGGGCCCAATGCGCCATCAACGAAGGGGCTGGACAAAGCGATCCGGCGCGTCGTAGCGCCAAGCTCGGCGCGTCAAGGAGAGCGTACGCGTGTCGTTTGTTCGCATTTATCTGCGCATGCTCGGCTTGTTGTGGGCCGACGCACGGCTCGCCGTGACGTTGGCGTTTGCCAATATCGCGGTGGCGCTGGCGCAGTTCGTGGAACCGGTGCTGTTCGGCCGCATCGTCGACCGGCTGTCAGGCGCGCTGCCGGCGGGTGCCGGCGCCGCCATGCGCGCCTTGGCGCCGCTGGTCGGCGCCTGGATCGGCTTCGGCCTGTTCATCATTGCCGCCGCGACGCTCGTGGCGTGGTTTGCCGATCGGCTGGCGCATCGCCGCCGCAACCTGGTGCTCGCCGACTTTTTCGAGCACGTGCTGCAGCTGCCCATCGCCTACCATGCCGGCGCTCATTCGGGCCGGCAGATGAAAATCATGCTCGCCGGCACCGATACGCTGTGGTGGCTCTGGGTGACGTTCTTCCGCGAGCATTTTGCCGCCTTCGTGTTCATCGCCTTTCTGCTGCCGGCGTCGCTCGCCTTGAACTGGCGCCTCGCACTGCCGTTGATCGCGCTGTGTGGGGGGTTCACGGCTCTCACCGTGCTGGTCATCCGCCGCGCCTTTGCGATGCAGCAGGCGGTCGAGCGGCACTATTCGGATCTTGCCGAAACCGCCGCCGATGCGCTCGGCAACGTGGCGCTGGTGCAGAGCTATGCACGGGTCGAGCTGGAAGTCTCCGGGCTCAAGAGCACGGTGAACTCGCTGCTGCGCGCACAAATGCCGGTGCTGTCGTGGTGGGCCGTCGCTGCCGTGCTGACCCGTGCGGGCACGACCCTCACCATGCTGATCATCCTTGTGGTCGGCACCTACCTCAAGATCGTCGGGCTTGCTTCGGTTGGCGAGATCGTCAGCTTCATGAGCATCGCGGCGCTGCTCATCACCCGGCTCGAGCAGGCCGTCAGCTTCGCCAATCGGCTGTTCATGGATGCGCCAAAACTTGCCGACTTCTTTGGCGTGCTCGACACCGTGCCGGCGGTGCGCGATCGGCCCGGCGCCGTCGAGCCCGGCCGCCTGAGCGGCTTGGTCGCGTTCAAGGACGTCACGTTTTCCTACGACGGCAAGCGGCCGGCGGTCGCCGATCTGCGCTTTGCCGCACTGCCGGGCGAGCGCGTCGCCCTGGTGGGGCCAACCGGCAGCGGCAAGTCGACGGCGCTGTCGCTGCTGCATCGCGTGTTCGACCCACAGTCGGGGGTCGTGACGGTCGACGGCATGGACATTCGCGGGCTGTCGCTTGGCGGGCTCCGCCGCAACATCGCGGTGGTGTTTCAGGAAACGCTGCTGTTCAACCGCTCGATCGCCGACAATTTGCGCGTCGGCAAGCCCGACGCGACGGCGGCGCAGTTGCGCGACGCCGCACTGCGCGCCCAGGCGCTCGACTTCATTGAGCGCAATCCGGAGGGCTTCGAGGCGCGGGTCGGCGAGCGTGGCCGGCTCCTGTCGGGCGGCGAGCGCCAGCGCCTCGCCGTCGCCCGCGCGCTGCTCAAGGATCCGCCGATCCTCATTCTCGACGAAGCGACCAGTGCGCTCGATCCGCTCACCGAGCAGCGGCTCAACATGGCGCTCGACGAGGTGATGAAAGGCCGCACCACGTTCGTCATTGCCCACCGGCTCGCCACCATCCGCAACGCCTCGCGCATCCTGGTGTTTCGAGGCGGCCGCATCGTGGAGACCGGCACGTTCGAGGAGCTGCAGCGCCGCGGCGGCTTTTTCGCCGAGCTGGTCGCGGCGCAGTTCGCGCCTGCGATGGTCAAATAACGACTGTGTGACGATGATTTGCCGCCAGCTTAAATCGCGGCAACCGCGTTGGCGCAAATCCGCGCCGGATCGCGTTCGCCGGTCTGCGCGATTTCGACGATCTTCTTGGCCAGGATTTCCGTCATCGGATCGGCGCGGTCGGTCAGCCCGAGGACGCGTAACGCTTCCTCGTAGGCCGTCGTCATGCGGTCGATCTCCTCGGGGCCGAACGCTGAATTTTGCAACAGGCGATAGATCGCCATCGCGCAAGACCTTTTCATTTAGCGGCGCAGCAAATCGCCGACTTTGGCGAGAAGCTCGCGGCTCTCGGCGACTGCGGCGACGCTGCTTTTTACAAGATCGCTCTGCGCTTCGATCACGCTGCCGACGTGACGAAGGAATCTGAAATCATCCTCTGTCGTGACCAGGGTTGCCGGTCCAACACGTCGTTGGCCGACCACCCGACGACGAGGTGAGCCATGGGCGATGGCTCTACCGTGTGGCTTCCTCGATGCATGAGCCTGAGTGTCGAACGCCATGCCCGGGAGTATGCGTTCCATCAGGAGAGCTAGCAACACCAAATATAGGCTAACACTTTGGAAAATAATAATTTTCTTGTTTTTACCCACCCGACGACAAATCCTGTGAATTAGCTATTGACGCATACGTAACATATTGCATATTTTACGGTTTATGAGTAAGAAAATTACCGATGGTTCGATACCGCGCTGGAAATGGAGGGTGCCATGAGCTTGGTGGGTCGCGGCGAACGGCTGCAAATCATGCTGACTGAGGACGAATTGGCGGCGGTCGATAATTGGCGCTTCGAGCGCCGCATGCCGAGCCGGGCCTCGGCGATTCGCGAATTGCTCAGGCGCGGCTTGGCGGCCGAAGGGTTCGACCTTGCCGACAAGCACGTCAAATCGAAGGACTTCGGGATTATCGCCAAGCAGAAAGGCAAGCCCGCCAGGACCGACGGCAAGGTGGATTAGGTCCCGGCGACTATGAATCCGAATGGGACCGTGGGTGCTGCGCAGCGTCACGCTGACTTACGGCCAATCGCGCGCTTCTCGCCGTAACGCTTACCGCAGCCGCTCCAGGATACTCACGTAATTGGCGACGGCGGTGCCGCCCATGTTGAAGATGCCGCCAAGACGGGCGTTGTTGATTTGCATGTCGCCGGCGGTGCCGCTCAACTGCATGGCGGCAAGCGCATGCATCGACACGCCGGTGGCGCCGATCGGATGACCCTTGGCCTTCAGCCCACCGGACGGATTGATCGGCAGCATTCCGTCCTTGCCAACGAGGCCGTCGGCGATGGCGCGCGCACCCTGCCCTTCCGGCACCAGCCCCATCGCCTCGTACTCGATCAACTCGGCGATGGTAAAGCAGTCGTGCACCTCGGCAAACGATAGATCTTTGAGCGCGAGACCGGCCTGCGCCAGCGCCCGCTGCCAGGCCAGCGCGCAGCCTTCGAACTTGAGCACGTCGCGCCTGGCCATCGGCAAAAAGTCTTGCACATGGGCGGCGCCGCGGAACACGATCGCCTTGTCGAGCGTGAGTGCGGTCTCGACGTCGGACAACACCAGAGCGGCGGCGCCGTCGGACACCGGCGAGCAATCGGTGCGCTTGAGCGGCCCGGCGACGCGCGGGTTTTTGTCGCTCTCGCTGCGGCAGAAATCATAACCGAGGTCCTTGCGCAGCTGCGCATAAGGATTGCCGACGCCGTTCTTGTGGTTCTTCGCCGCAATGCGCGCCAACGCGTCGGACTGATCGCCCCAGCGCTGGAAATAGAGCGCTGCGATCTGACCGAAAATGCCGGCGAAGCCGCCATCGATATCGGCTTCCTCGCGTACGTAGGAAGCTTTGAGCAGGTTGCGGCCGACTTCGGCGGCAGGCGTCGTGGTCATCTGCTCGACACCGACCACGAGCGCGATGCGCACTGTACCGGCGGCGATCGCGTTCAGTCCCTGATGCACGGCTGCCGAGCCCGTGGCGCAGGCGTTCTCGACCCGGGTGGCGCGCTTGAAGCGAAGATCGGGCGACGCCTGCAGCACCAACGACGCCGTAAAATCCTGCGCCGAAAAGCCGGCATTGAAATGACCGAGCACGACCTCGTCGACATCCTTGGCGGCAACGCCGGCATCGGCCAGCGCCGCATTCGCCACGCGCACGACCAAGCTCTCGACCGTCTCGTCGGCAAGCCGACCGAAGGGCGTGTGCGCCCAGCCCACGATGCACGCGGTCATGCTCCGCT
>JASHXZ010000445.1 GCA_030043285.1 Xanthobacteraceae bacterium
GACGAGGCAAGTGAGTACGGCATGACTCTGTCTTTATAGAGATCAAGCCCTTACGGCTCGCTACGCCGCCAGCACGATCCGGCCGTTGCGCTCGTACAGGATCTTTTCGAAGCTCTCGATCGGCGCCGGCCTGCTGAAATAATAGCCCTGCACTTCGGTGCAGCCTTCGGCCACCAGACGCTTGAGCTGATCCTCGGTTTCGACGCCCTCGGCAACCACCGCGATGTTGAGCGCGCGCGCCAGGTCGATGATCGCCTTGATGATGGCGACCGACTCGCCGCCTTTGGCAATGTCGTTGACGAACGACCTGTCGATCTTGATCTTGTCGAACGGGAAGCTGCGCAGATAATTGAGCGATGAGAAGCCGGTACCGAAATCGTCCATCACGATATGGACGCCGAGCCCGCGCAGCTCATGCAGCACGGCTATGTTCTTCGGATCGGATTCGAGCAGCAGCGACTCGGTGATTTCCAGCTCGAGCCGCGACGCCGGCATGCCCGACGCCGCAAGCGAGCCGACGATCACGTTGATCAGATTGGCGTTCTTGAACTGGATCGGCGACAGGTTGACGGCGAGGCGGAATTGCTCCGGCCACTTCGCCGCTTCGGCGCAGGCCGAACGCAGCACCCACTGGCCGAGCGGCCCGATCAGCCCGGACTCCTCGGCCAAAGGCACGAATTCGCCGGGCGGCACGGCGCCGAGCCGCGGATGGAACCAGCGTAGCAGCGCCTCAAAGCACTGCACCTTGCCGGACGCGGCGTTGACCAGTGGCTGGTAGTAGAGCTGGAGCTGGCCCTCGTTGAGCGCGTTGCGCAGCTCGGTCTCCAGCGCGCGGCGCGCCTGGATGCGGGCGTCCATCTCAGGCTCGAAGAAGCAATAAGAGCCGCGACCGTCCGCCTTGACGCGGTACATCGCCAGATCGGCGTTCTTGAGTAGTTGGTCGGCGTCCTTGCCGTCGGCCGGCGCGATCGCGATGCCGATGCTGACGCCGACGTTCAACTGCTGGCCCTCGATCTCATAGGGCGCGGCCAACCGCTCGATGATGCGGCCGGCCATGGCCCCGCTCTCCTCGGGCCGCGCTACGTTCGACTCGATCACGGCGAACTCGTCGCCGCCGAGGCGAGCAACAAAATCGCCTTCTTCAACGCAGCTCGCCAGCCGTCCGGCAACGGCGCGCAGCAGCTTGTCGCCGACCGAATGGCCCAAGGAATCGTTGACGCTTTTGAAGCGGTCGAGGTCCAGGCACAGGATCGCGAACTTTTCGCCCTTGCGCAGCCGGCGCATGCTGTTGTCCAGCTCCTCGCGGAAGAACACGCGATTGGGCAGATCGGTCAGCTGGTCGTGCCGCGCCAGATAGGCGATGTGCGCTTCCGCGCGCTGCCGCTCGGTGATGTCCTCGTGAATGGCGACCCAGCCGCCGTCGGCGGTGCTTTGATGTGAGATCGCCATCAGCCGGCCGTCGCTAAACGGCTTGACGATGCGGAACGACTCACCGGCCACGCTGGACTTGAGCGCGGCGAACGTCTCCTCTGCGCTTTCCGTGAACGTTTTGGCGTCGACCAGATATTGCAGGATCGCCTGCAGCGGCGTATGCGGCCGGGTCAGTTCCGCGGGCATGCCATACATATCGGCGTAGCGCTGATTGGAGATGATCAGCCTGCGCTCGGCGTCGAACATGCACAGGCCATGGGCCATGTTGTTCAAGGCGAGATCGAGCTGCGTCTTGCGCTCGAGCAGGCTGCGCTCCTGCGTCTTCAAACGGCTGATGTCGCTGCACAAGACGATAAAGCCCTGATCGCGCGTCGGGCTGCGGCTGACGCGCAGCCAGCGGCCGTTGCCCATCAGCGCTTCGCTGGTCGCCTGCAAATCGCCGTCGCGCCGCATCAGCACGTCGCCGGCGTCGACCGCCCGTTGCAGCACCGGGTGCAATTGCGACAGCGGCGCGCCGGGCCTCAGCAGATCAGGCGAAAGACCCAACAGATCGCCGGCCTGGCCATTGGCGAGCACGACGACGTCGTCAGCGTCGACGACGACGACGCCTTCCTGCGAATGCTCGAGTGCGTCGGCAAGCAGCGCCTGGGCGGAGCGGCGCTGGGCCACCTCGCGCTCCATCATCGCCTTGATGTTGTCGCGCATCGTGCCCATCGCCGCCAGCAGGGCGCCGAGTTCGTCGGCGCCGCCGGCCGGAACCGCGACGTTAAGCTCGCCGGCGGCAATCAATTCGGCGACATTGGAGGCGACCGCGACCGGACCGACGATACGCCGCGCCAGGGCCCACGCCACCAGGGCGGAAAGGAACAGCGCCAGCGCGATGCCGGCGAGGTTGAGACGGATGCTGCGCGCCACCTCGGCGCGGGCGCTCTCGCGGTACAGAAATCCGTCTCCTGCGGTGTAATTCACCAACAGGTCGATCTGCTGGTCGACCTTGGCGGCATAACGATCGAGCGTCGCCCAGTTCACTTCGGTCTTGGAGCCGTCGAGCAGGCGGTCACGCACGCTGTTCCACTCGGCCACCGCACCCTTGGCGTTTTCCGCAGCCCGGGTGGCGCGGCCCGACTGGGCGCGCTGCTCGGCGATGGTGATGTCCTGCAGCAGGGATTTGTTGAGCGTCTCTATGTCGCGGTCGAGCTTGGCCCGGACCGCAGGCGCGGCATCGATCCAGCGTCGCGCGAACGCCGCGCGCATCGCCGCGAAATCGGCGGCTGCCGCGCGCGCGTAGTTGATCGACATCAACGATTCGTCGAACGTCTTGCTGACCAGAACGCCGGCCTCGCGGACCCCGAGCGTCGCGTAGGCGCCCAATGCGGCGGTGATGACGCTCATGACCAGGAAGGCGATCAGAATGCGGCCACGAATCGTGCGCAGCGACGGCGCCCAGGAAACGCCGCGCCGCCCACTGCGTAGCAAACTCCCGATCCCCCGGATCAATCGACCATACATGCCAGACTGCCGTGTACCCACGCCCGATAGCGGTCGGCTTTACACCGGAGCCCGTTAAGGCTTGGCGCAGCGGCTGGTCCGATCTTTGCAGCTTCCTTAACGGCGTCTTAACCGCGGGGCGTCACGCTGCCGGAAATTGCGGCTGCGCCGCCAATCGGTCTGCGGCGCGCTGCCGAACCGTTTGACGAGGCCATCATGAGCTTAAGAACCGAGTTGACACGCGCACGCCGTTCGGTCGCGACTGCCTTCCTCGCCGGCGCCCTGGTTTCGCTCGGCTCGTGGATGGTATGGGCGCTGCCGCAGAATACCGTGTCGCAGAAAGGCCAGGAATTTCATCCCGGCACAATCACGATCAACCGCGGCGATACCATAAGGATCGTCAACGACGACGGCGACCTGCTGCACCATGCTTACGTTGATTCCCCGAGGTTCTCATTCGATTCGGGAGATCAGCAGCCCGGCAGTATCACCCCGGTCACGTTTCCGGTGAGCGGCGATTTCAACGTTCTATGCGCCATTCACCCGAAAATGCTGCTCGTGGTGCACGTCCATTAGCGCACGCTAGAGCACGGTGGTCCCGTACAAGGCCATGTGGGCGTAATAATAGGCGCCGAGAAACAGCGCCAGCGACGAGGCGTAGGCGAACGGGATCCACCAGGAACGGCGCCAGCTCACCTTGCTCTGGGCGTCATCGGCGATGATCGCGAACAACGCCACGATGATGAGCGAATGTCCGATCATGTCGATTTTGCCGAACGGGAAGCAGGCGCTTATGAACATCGCCGCCAGCATGATCGCCCCAATCCGGCGCACCAGCGGCGTCCAGACCAGCGAGAATGCCAAGGCGAATTCCACCGCGCCGGCGGCACGCATGTAAAAGTCCGGCGTGAAGCCGAGCGACATGGTCGGATGGACGATGAAGAGCGGATACGACCATTCCGGATAAGCCCATTTCTCGATCGAGGCCCACATCAACGTGATCCCTGCGGTCCAGCGCAGTATGTCGATGGGGCGCGCGCCGAATAAGTTGGTCTGCAATCCGGTGAGGGCAAGAAAAACGGCGAAGCCGAGGAACACCGGATAGTCGGCCATGTGGAAAAGACCGTACGTGTCGATCGCGATACCGTAGAGCACGAAAATGCCGAGCGCCGACAACGGCATGGTGCGGCGCGACAACATGCCGGCAGCGATGCCGAGCTGAATGGCGCCGACCACGGTGGAATCGGTCTTGAGTTCTGGCGTCAACAAAACGCCGCCCATCCCCCAGATGGCGATAAAAAAGGCCGCGCAGGCGGCACGTGCAATGATCTCGACGTTATTGCGTATCCAAGCGGTCGCGCGGTTCAGGGCCTGCAACATCGCGAGGGCAAGCGGTGTGCCTTCCAGGACGCTGCCCGTCATCAGCGCCAGGATGGAAACGCCAGTGAGCATTTCGAAATCGGGGCAAAGGACGTTTTCCAGTCCCACCGGCTGCCCGGCCACATCGTAGGCGCAGAACCATTTGACATGGGCGCTCGCCGAGCCGACGAGCAACACATTAGCAAATAGCGCGAGCGGAATTGCGGTGATGAACCGCATCCGCTTGGCCAACCGAACCATTAGTCAGGCCTCCCGACGCAAGTTGACAAGCCAGTTCAGTCGCGCCGTGCAGCTTACTGGCCCCGTTCATGTTTTCTTTACCACAGGCCTCGGGGCGTTCGCAACCTTTGGTAAAGTCTTGGTTAACTTCTGGCCGGTAGCGCCCTGAATTGATACAATTTTAGGGAAAGTCCTCAGCGATCCTCAAGCTGTCGCGGCTAAAGGTATCGGCGCGCCGTAACTGCGGCGTGACGAACGTTGGAGGCCGCGATGCTCGGTGCTGCAGGCGTGTTCGGCGTAATGGCCGGGATGGCCGGCTCCTTTTTTGCTAGCTGGGTGCCCAACCGCGCCGAAACGATCCAGACCGCCGCCGGCATCATATTGCTGGGCGGCTTCGCGCTCGTCGGCTGGGCAATGCCCGTGATGATGTGAGTGTCGTGACCGCGGTCAGCGCGGCAGATTTGGGATCGCGACCGCCTTACTCTTCCCAGTGAGCGTATCCAAAAAGGCGATGAGATCCGCCTTTTCGCCGGCACTCAGCCCAAGCGGCTCAATGTTCGGATCGCGGCTCGGCCGCTTGATGCCGCCGCGGTCGTAAAGGTCGATCACTGCCTCCAGCGTCGGCACCGATCCATCGTGCATATAGGGCCCGCGCCGCGCCACGTCGCGTAATGTCGGCGTCTTGAACGCGTACCGCAGGGCCACCGAATTCGGAAACAGCTGGCCGCGGCCGATGTCGTCGCCCCGCGCGGTGCCGATGTCATGGAACGACGTGTCGGTGAACGCCCAACCGCTGTGGCAGGTGGCGCAGTGCGCTCTGCCGTTGAACAAGACGAAGCCGCGCTTGGCGGCAGCGCCGATCGCGGTCTCGTTGCCGTTGATCCAGCGGTCGAACGGCGCTTGCCCGGAAACAATCGACCGCTCGAACGTGGCGAGCGCCAATTCGACGTTTTGCTTGGTGACGGGGCCGGCGCCGAACGCGGCATGAAACGCCGCGACGTAGCCCGGGACGGCGTCGAGGCGCCCGACAATCTTGTTTTCCGCAAGGTCCATGTTGTTCGTCGCGGTGATCGGCCCCATGGCGACGGATTCCAGATCGCGGAAGTGGCCGTCCCAGCCGAGCCGCGGCGTCCACGCCACGTTGAGCAGCGTCGGCGTCCGCAGCGGCAACACCTCCTCCTTCTCGCCGATAGCGCGCGGACGGCCGTCGGCCCACGACAGGCCGGGATCGTGGCATGTCGAGCATGAGCGGACTCTCGCGCCAGACAGAATCGGATCGAAGAACAGCATACGGCCAAGCGCGAGCTTGGCCGACGAGTATGGATCGTCCTGCGGGAACGGGATGGCGCGGGGCCGCGCGTATTTGCCGTGCCAGCTGTTCGGTCCGGTCTTCGGCACAACCTGCTGCCATGCATTCGGTATCAGTTCGGCCGCCGGCGCCGTGCCGACGATCGACCCGGGG
>JASHXZ010000446.1 GCA_030043285.1 Xanthobacteraceae bacterium
AAACGGGACTTGCATCCTACTCTCCAGGATTTCGTCGTTGGCTATGCAATGTGCGATGCTCGAGCTAACGGAGGCTCTCGGCATTTCTCCGCAGATCGTCGAGTAGTCGATCTCGTGCGGCGTTGTATGGCTTTACCGCGTCGACGAATTCGGGCGATGTGAGCTGGGGATGGGCGCCGCCAGCACCGAGTGCGACGTGGGTCTTGACCATCCAGTGCCGGTACTTCTCTGCGGCCTGGCTGAGCGCACGAACCTGTTCGGCGCACTCGGGAAAATAGACATCAGCGATGGCCAGGACCTTGGCAAATGGCGACGCACACGCGGTCGGTAAATTCTCGTCCCAGGCTTGATTCCTCCGCAGCATATCGACCCAAGAGTCAAACTCGAATATGGCGCTGACCAGCTCCTCGTATTTTTGAATTCGCCGCCGCCTTCTCTTGGCTGCCTCTTTGCGGCTTTCCGACAGCCACGGTCCGAGCCAGCTGCCGAGCAACGCAAGAACACCGCCAATGAATACGCCGAACATGCCAGACATGGGGGCATATCCTCTCGGAGCCCGCTGATGATCGGATGCTGCCCCATCGGATGATGGCGAGGTTGTCGCGCGCAAGTTCGAGCGCCGGCCGTTAGGACGATTTCAACACGCATGGCTCGCTTTGCCGGGGAAGAACGCGACCGGGCTGCTATTGGGAGACGCCTAGGCTGCTGCCGGGCGACAGCGCTTTCGCGCTCCTGCTCTCTTTATCGATTCCTTCGCACAAACTTGGCCATGTGGGCGCCGCTTGCTAAGTTGGCGCCGGGCGTTTGGTCGGCCTGAGCAGCGGCCGACTATGGCGCGCGAATTTTTCAGCGGCCGCTCCAAAGGCGCAGCCGAAGGACAGCAAGCATGAATGGACCTGCCGGCCCATCGCCCCGCGCGGACTGCCGCTTCGGCATGTTCATGGGGCCGTTCCATGCCATCAATCTCGACCCGACCTATGCGCTGGAACGCGATCTGCAGCTCCTGACGCTGTTGGATCGGCTCGGCTTCGACGAAGCCTGGATCGGCGAGCATCATTCCGGCGGCTTCGAGATCATTGCTTCGCCCGAGGTCTTCATCGCCGCGGCGGCGGAGCGGACCAAGCACATCAGGCTCGGCACCGGCGTCAAATCGCTGCCGTTCCATCATCCTTTCATCGTCGCCGAGACTTTGGCGCAGCTCGATCACATGACGCGGGGCCGCGTCATGTTTGGCGCCGGACCAGGCGCGCTGCCGTCCGACGCGAAAATGTTCGGGCTGGCGCCGGTCGATCAGCGCCCGCGCATGGATGAGGCGCTCGATTGCATCATCGCGCTGTTGCGCGGCGAGACCGTCACCAGGAAGACGAGCTGGTTCGAGCTCAATGAGGCGCGTCTGTCGGTCGGCTGCTACTCCAAGCCGATTATGGACGTTGCGGTTACCGCGATCCGTTCGCCGGGCGGCGCGCTGACCGCGGGACGCTATGGCGCCGGCCTGTTGGTCATATCCGGCGTCGACGATGCCTCGCTCAAGCATCACGTCGCCAACTGGAAAATCTACGAGGAAACCTGCAGCCGGAACGGCCACACGGCCGACCGCTCGCGCTGGCAATTTGCCATCCAGATCCATCTTGCGGAGAGCCGCGAGCAAGCGCGCAAGGATGTGGCATACGGACTGGAAAAGTGGATCGGCTACGCCAACGATATCGTGCCGGCACCCAATCCGCCGCCGCGCGGCCTCGCTGATCCCGCGGGCTGGATGGTGGAGAACGAGCGCGCCATCATCGGCACGCCGGACGACGCGGTCGAGAGGATCGAGCATATGCTCGAGGTCACCGGCGGCTTCGGCGGCATCCTGGTGTTCGCGCAGGATTGGGCCAACTGGCAGGCAACGCAGCGCAGCCTCGAACTGATAGCCGAGGAGGTGCGGCCGAAGCTCAACCGCAGCAATCGCTTGCGGCAAGCGAGTTACGACCGCAACGCACCGATTCAGGAAGCTAATCGCGCGCTGGCGCAGGCCGGCGTCGAGGCGGCACAGGCGCGCTATGCGGCGACAAAGACACGCGACTAGGGGCCCGCGGCGCTGCCTGGCAGCGGGCAGCCGTTCTGGCAATTCTGCCGGGAGGATCGGGAGGGGCAGCCCATGAGATTTACAGGATGGCCCGGCCTCGTGGGCGCGGCGAGTTTGCTCGCCGCGGCTCTATGCATTTCGCCGGCTGTCGCACAAACGCAGCAGCAGATCGATTGGTGCACGAATAAAGCCAATTCCAACTCGGCCGATTTGCGAATCCGCGGCTGCACCGCAGCTATCCGCTCCGGCCAGTGGAGCGGCGAGCGCCTTGCTTGGGCTTTTGTTGGCCGCTGTTTGGCCTACCTTGACAAGGGCAACTATGAGCAAGCCTTCGCCGACTGCGACGAGGCGATCCGGCTCGATCCGAACAATGCGCTCGCCTACAACAACCGCTGCTGGGGCTACATTGGCGCGGGCAACTATGATCACGCCATTGCCGACTGCAACAGAGCGATCGAGCTCGATCTGAAAAATCCCCTGCCCTACGACAACCGCTGCTTGGCTTACATTGACCAGGGCAACCATGATCAAGCGATTGCCGATTGCAACAGAGCGATCGAGCTCGATCCGAAATTTTCGATGGCCTACAACAACCGCTGCTGGGCGCGGGCGGTGGTCGGGCACGAGTTGCAGACCGCGCTGACCGACTGCAACGAAGCGCTGCGGCTTTCGCCTGGCAACGCCCATTACCTGAACAGTCGCGCTCTGGTGCAGTTGAAGCTCGGCGCGTTCGATGCGGCCATTGCCGATTACAACACTGCGATCGCCCGGAACCCGAAGGATGCGGGTTCGCTCTACGCGCGTGGCGTGGCGAAGCTGAAGAAAGGCAATACGGCCCAGGGCGACGCCGACGTTGCCGCCGCCAAAGCGATCCGCCCGGACATTGATAAGGTGTATGCGGGCTATGGATTGTGACCGAAAGGCCAGCCCTAGATCGGCCTTGTCGCACTAAGACCTCCGACGAGAGATATCCCAACAGGAAGGAACCGCTATGAGCTTTTACGAGAAAGGCCCTGTTCGTATCCATTTCGAGGAAAAAGGTTCTGGCTTCCCGTTGCTGATGATTGCCGGCGGCGGGCTCAATTCCACTATCGCGAATTTGTCCGCCCCCTACTCGCCCTTTGATGCGATGGATGAGTTCAAGGACGAATACCGCTGCGTCGGCGGCGACCTTCGCAACGCTAATGCCGGTCAGTCCACAGGTCCCCTCGAGATCGATCGCCCCTGGGATGCTCATACCGACGACCATCTCGGCGTGATGGATCATCTGGGCGTCGACAAGTTCATGGTGATGGGATTTTGCATCGGCGGTCCGATGATCTGGAATCTGTTGAAGCGAGCGCCCGGCCGGATCGTTGCGGCCGTGCTGGCGCAGCCCTCGGGCTCGCGGCCCGAGAAGCGCGACCTGTTCTACGACAACAACATGAAAGGCTGGGCGCCGGCGCTTGTGAAGCGAAGGCCCGAGATCACGATGGAGCAGGCGGAAAAATTCCTGACCAGGATGTATCGCACCGACCCGGACTTCGTGTTCACGGTGACGCGCGATTTCGTCCGCAACTGCCGGACGCCGGTGCTGATCCTGCCCGACGACGTCCCATCGCATCCTTATGCGGTTGCGATGGAGGCCGCGATGCTGGCGCCGAACGCAGAGGTGAGCATGTTCCCGTGGAAGGAGCCGAAGGAGCGGATTCCGCTGGCGGTACGGCAGATCCGCTCCTTCCTCCGCGCCCATCGGCCCGCCGCGGCCTGAAGGCCGCAATTGCCAAATCGGCAGAGATGAAAGTCGACCCGCGGCGCCAGTGTTAGCCGCGACGCCAAGTCACAATACCGCAATGTGCGGAAACTTGACTCCGTTCTGCCCACCGCCCAGTGTTTGGGCGAAAGCCCACAAAAAAGCCCATCGGAGGCGACGCACTATGACGCTGACCAAGAGACAATTGATTTCCTCGGCCGCACTGGCCGGCTCGGCGGCCGTCCTGGCGCCGGTGCGCCGCGCCCGCGCCGCGCTCGACAAGATTTCAGTTGCAGTCATTCCGATCGCCGACTGCGCGCCGATCTATCTCGGCAAGGCCAAAGGCTTCTTCGCCAAGCAGAACCTCGACGTCGAACTGTCGACCCAGGGCGGCGGCGCCGCCATTATCCCGGGCGTGCTCTCCGGCCAGCTGCAGTTCGGCTTCAGCAATGTGCCGTCGCTGTTGATCGCACAGAACAAGGGTTTGAAATTCGTCGGCGTTGCGCCCGGCGTTGCCTCGACCGGTGTCGCCGGCCACGACTTTTGCGCCACCCTCGTACCCGGTGACAGCCCGATCAAGACTGCCAAGGACCTCGCCGGCAAGACCGTCGCGGTCAATAATTTGAACAATATCGGCCAAGTCGCGATACGCGCCGGGGTCAAAGCCGCCGGCGGCGATCCAAACAGCGTGAAGTACCTCGAGGTGCCCTTCCCCGACATGCCGGCGGCACTTGCCGACCATCACATCGAAGCCGGCTGGATGGTGGAACCCTTCGTCACCATCGCGCAGTCGCGCGGCGACAGGGTCGTCGATTGGCCGTTTGTCGCGATCGCGCCGAAAGCGGAGATCGCGGTCTATTTCGCCTCGGTGCAATACGTCAATGCGCACGCCGACATGGTCAAGCGTTTCAAGGCGGCGATGAACGAGTCGCTTGCCTATGCGGGCGCTCACGGCGACGAAGTTCGCAAGATCATTCCGACCTATACGCGCATCTCGCCCGAGGTTGCCGCCAAGATCATTCTGCCGATATGGCCGCCGCACTTTAACCTCGTCTCGGCCCAGGCGATGGCCGACGACGCGCTCGCGAGCGGGCTTATCAACAAGAAGGCGGACATCGCGGCGTTGCTGCCGCAGTAGCCTATGAAAGCGGCGCAAGCGAGCAAAGTGCGGGCCAAGTCGACGGCCCGCGCTTTTGTTTGGCTGCAGGGTCTCGGCGGCCTCGTCGGATTTGCTCTCCTGCTCGAGATCGTGCCGCGTATCGGCCTGATCTCGCCGAATTATCTGCCGCCATTTTCCGAGATCATGGCCGCGCTGTTCAAGGAGATGACGACGGCTGTGTTCTGGTCGGCGCTCAGCGATACTTTGGAAGCCTGGGCGATCGGCCTCGTCATATCGGTCGTTGCCGGCGTGGTGATCGGCATCGCCATCGGCAGTTCGCGTATCGTGCGCACATTGACGCATTCGACCATCGAATTTCTGCGCCCGATTCCGTCGGTGGCGTTGATTCCACTCGCCGTGCTGCTGTTCGGTTCGCAGATCCAGTCGACGCTGGTGCTGGTGATCTATGCCTCGTTCTGGCAGGTGCTGATACAGGTGCTCTATGGCGTGCAGGACGTCGACCCGGTGGCGCGGGAGACTGCGCGCTGCTACGGGCTCGGCACCTGGGCGCAGATCCGTTACGTCACCTGGCCGACCGCGCTACCCTATCTGATGACCGGCATACGGCTCGCCGCCGCGGTGGCGCTTATTCTCGCCATCACTAGTGAGGTCGCGATCGACACCCAGGGCCTCGGCAAGCAGATTTCCGATACCGAGTCGGGCGGCGCCGTTGCCATCATGTATGCCTATATCATCGTCGCCGGGATTATCGGCGTGATCGTCAACCTGGGCGCGCGGGCGCTGGAGCGGCGGGTGCTGGCGTGGCATCCGTCAATTCGCCTCGATGCCGCGGATGCCGTGGCATGAGCGCGCTCGGACCGCTGCCGCGCCGCATCGCGGTTGCGCTTGCGCTTCCGGTGACGCTGATCGCCGCCTGGTGGATCACGAGCGCGGGCAGCGAGAACTTCTATTTCCCGCCGCTGCAGACGATCGTGCAGACCTTCGGCAAGCTGTGGTTTTCGCCGCACGCACTATCCGACGTCGTGCCGAGCCTATGGCGTTTCTCCGTCGGCTATCTCGCCGCCGCGTTCCTCGGCATCGCCATCGGCATTCCGGTCGGCGCCTCGCGCAATCTGCGCAATGTG
The DNA here is from genome assembly GCA_030043285.1 of Xanthobacteraceae bacterium. Taxonomy (GTDB): domain Bacteria; phylum Pseudomonadota; class Alphaproteobacteria; order Rhizobiales; family Xanthobacteraceae; genus BOG-931. Next base: position 6,045 of record JASHXZ010000446.1, read on the forward strand.
CTCGAGCCGGTGCTGGAATTCTTCCGCGCCATCCCGCCGCCGGTGCTGGTGCCGGTGCTGATCCTGTTCGCCGGCATCGGCAACGAGATGAAGGCGCTGGTGATTATGTTCGGCTGTATCTGGCCGGTGCTGCTCAACACCGTCGCCGGCGTGCGCGCGCTCGACGAGGTGCTGGCCGAGACGGTGCGCTCTTATCGGATCGGCCGGTTCGCCCGGCTGTGGCATTTCACGCTGCCGGGCGCCAGCCCGCTGATTTTCACCGGACTGCGGCAAGCGCTGCCGATCGGCATCATCCTGATGGTCGTGAGCGAGATGTTCGCCGCCTCGGACGGCATCGGCTTTGCGCTGGTGCAGTATCAGCGCACCTTCGCGCTGCCGGAGATGTGGAGCGGCATTATTCTGCTCGGCATCATCGGCATCGTGCTGTCGCTGATCTTCCGCGCCATCGAGACCCGGCTGTTGGGCTGGTATCATGGGCTGCGCCAATCGCAGCGGGCCGGTTGAGCAAGACTCGGGGGACCGGATGGATCGAGCAATAAAGCCCATGCTCGAAGTCAAGGGGCTGCGCAAAGTCTACGAGGATACGAGCCGCACCGTCGAGGCCATTCGCGACGTCAGCTTTTGCGTCGGTGAGGGCGAGCTGGTCTGTATCGTCGGCCCATCAGGCGCCGGCAAGACCACGCTGCTCAAGTGCATTGCCGGGCTTCTGGCGCCCACCGCCGGCGGAGTCATCGTCGAAGCAACGCCGGTGGTCGGTCCGCCGCCGGCGATGGCGGTGGTGTTCCAGGAATATGGCCGCAGCCTGTTTCCTTGGATGAGCGTGCATGACAACGTGATGCTGCCGCTCAAGCAGAAAAACATGCCGGCGGCGCGGCGCGAGGAGCTCGTCCGCGACGCGCTCGCGGCCGTGGATCTCAAAGGTGTCGAAAGCGCCTATCCGTGGCAACTCTCCGGCGGCATGCAGCAGCGCGTCGCTATCGCCCGCGCGGTCGCGTATGAGCCGCACGTGCTGCTGATGGACGAGCCGTTCGCGGCCGTCGACGCGCAAACCCGCGCCGATCTCGAGGACCTGATCCGCGTGCTGTGGCGTCGGCTCCGCGTCACCGTGCTGTTCGTCACTCATGACATCGACGAGTCGGTCTATCTCGGCCAGCGCGTGATGGTGATGTCGCAGGCGCCGACAGTCATCATGGAAGACGTGGCCGTCGACCTGCCCGACGAGCGCACGCAATTGGAGACGCGGTCGATGGCGCGGTTCGGCGAATTGCGCAAGCACATCTATTCGCAGATCCAATTGGCCAAGCAGGGCTGGCGTCCGCCGGCCGGGTAACCGTGATTGGACAGCCCACGCTCGCTCCTCTATCCATGCGGCCGACCAATCGAGCGACAAACGCGAGCCCAACATGACCGACACACCGCAATACACCCCGCCGGACGTCTGGGTCTGGGAGAAGGACGACAGTCCCAACTGGCGCTATAGCAATACCAATCGCCCTATCGCGGGGCCGACGCATGAGAAGGCGTTGCCGCGCGGCAAGCATCCGCTGCAGCTCTATTCGCTGGCGACGCCCAACGGCGTCAAGGTCACGATCATGCTGGAGGAATTGCTGGCCGCCGGTCACAGCGGAGCGGAATACGACGCTTGGCTGATCCGGATCGGTGAAGGCAACCAGTTTGGCAGCGGATTTGTCGGGGTGAACCCGAATTCCAAAATCCCGGCGCTCATGGACTATAGCCAACAGCCGCCGCAACGCGTGTTCGAATCCGGCGCGATCCTGCTCTATCTGGCGGATAAATTCGGCGCCTTCCTGCCAAAGGATAGCGGCAAGCGCACCGAGGCACTGAACTGGCTGTTCTGGCAGATGGGTTCAACGCCCTATGTCGGCGGCGGCTTCGGGCACTTCTATGCCTATGCTCCGGTGAAGATCAAATACGCCATCGACCGTTTTACGATGGAGGTGAAGCGCCTGCTCGACGTGCTCGACCGGCAGCTTGCGGACAACCGCTTCATCGCCGGCGACGAATATACCATCGCCGACATGGCGATCTGGCCGTGGTACGGCAACGGCATGTTGAACGGCGCCTCATACAACGACCCGCGCAAGTTCCTGCAGACGCACGAATATAAAAACCTGACGCGCTGGACCAAAGAAATCGGCCAACGCCCGGCCGTCAAGCGTGGGCGAATGGTCAATCGCCTCAGCGGGCCGCCCGAAGAACAATTGCACGAGCGACATGACGCCAGCGATTTCGAGACCAGAACGCAGGACAAGGTCGGCGCGCCGGCGACCGGATCGTAAAGCCAGCTTTCGCGGTCCGGAGTCCGGCAGGCTCTTTTAATCGTGATTTCGTCGACATCGCTTCGGCGCAATTTTTGAAAAATATCCGCTTTTCCGCGAAAGCGTGAGGCGATAGCCGGAGCGTGATAATGCTGCGCTTCGTCGTGGCGACAAATCGGAGACGGACAACCGCGGGCCGTTCACGGGCGCGGTCAGCTTGATTTATCACTGCGCGTGTACGAGCACATGCTCGGCGGGAAGTCTGTGATTTCGCTCCTATGAACCATGAGGAGGTTGCGATGTTCTTCCTTCATGAAGGCTTCACCTATCGAAATTTCCTTCTGGACGTACTCGCGATATTCGTTTTCATTGTTTGGTTCTGGCTGCTTGTCACGGTCGCTTCCGATCTGTTCCGGCGCCACGACATATCAGGCTGGACCAAGGCGATCTGGGTGATCGCGGCCATTGTATTCCCATATTTTGCCGTGCTCGCGTATTTGATCTTTCAGGGCAAAGGGATGGCCGAACGCAATGCTCAGCAGTCTCAGCAGGCGCGCGATGAGCTCCGCCGCATTGTCGGCTTCAGCGCCGCGGATGAAATCGACAAGCTCGACCGGCTCAAGAAAGCAGGCTCGATCAGCGACGCCGAATTTACCCGCCTGCGCGCTCGGCTCGTGCAGTAACGCGGCCTGCTTCTCGGCTGATCGCGATCAACTACAGATTCGCAACAGCACGCACTATCGAACCAGTCATACACATCTTGATCTGCCGGAGCATAAAAAGCACGGCAGATAGAAAAAGTTTATTTCTCCCGTCATATTTGTGCCATAGATCGGTGATGCGGTGTAGAGGCGAGCGAAAGTTCGCCATTTGTGGGGCGCGTTTATCATCTCTCTCCAATCGTACTGTCTGTCGCTTCTGCGACCGCTTGCGCGCGCCGCAAATTGGGCAATGCGGAAGGCTGCTAAACGTCTGGAAAGCGGACTCGAATTTTTAAGTCGCCCTCATGGCGGAGGAGACTTGCCGCGTCGTTGGCTTCGCCGATCTTCAATATGAAGCTGAGCGCGTGCGGCGCTCATCCGTCACCTTTCAAATTCGCAGTTGCGCCATCCAGTGGACCCACAACGATACGCCTCGACGCAGTCGGGGCATTGGAGAAGGCCAATGAGCAACGCAACCACACTGAAGGGCGCAAGCATTTCACTGCCGGCGGAATTCGAATTCGGCGAAGTTCCCACACACGCTCTGCCGATCGTACCCGCTCCGGCTGCACCTGGTCTTGGCCCGCTGGCCGCTTTTGTCGGGACTTTCAAAGGCAGCGGCTTCAACACGATATTCCGCCCCGACAGCGCCAAGACGCCGACAGTGCTGCCTATTCCAATCGCCGGCAGCGACAATGTTTTGGAATTGAACCTGACCGCCGAAACCCTGACCTTCTCGCCCGCGCTCGGTACCGTTCCTAACCGCGGGTCGCTGCAGCAGCCCGACGCGTTCCTCAACGGCGTGCCTTATCTTCAAGCCATCAATGACGTGACCACACCGGGCGTCTCTACCGGCATCCACGCTGAGCCAGGTCTGTGGATGATCGTCCCCGAAACCACGATTCCCAAGGAGGGCATTACCCTCGTCCGCATGGCGTCGATACCGCACGGCACGACCATCAACGCGCAGGGCACCTCAAGCACCGTCAACGGAAAACCCACTATAGCGGCAGTCGATATCACGCCGTTCCCTACGCCACCAAACGGCATCCCGCCGGGACCGCCTCCCGCCGGTACAATCAAATTCGCCAGTCAGACCGCCGCCGATGCGAAGACCGCGCGTATCCCGCAGGATCTGAGCACTTACATTGCTGCCGGCACCATCACCCAGGCTATCCTTGACGATCCGAACACAGTTCTGCGCGACGTCATCAGCACGCAGACAATCACAGAAACGACCACGATATTCATCGCCACCAACCCTGTTCTCCCGCTGTTCGGGGGCGGAACAGATAACATCGCGTTCCTGACCGGCGCGCCAGATATCACTCTCACAAAACCGATTGGCACTCCGCCGCCGGCGCCGAACGGACAATCGCTGCAAATGACGGCGACCTTCTGGATCGAAACGGTTCAGCACACCATTGTGGTGCCGATCTTCAAGGTGGGGCAGCCGGCTCTTCTGGTCAAACCCGCGGCAGCCAATCCAAGACAACCTGTCCCGACGTTTACCGTTACGCCGCCCATCGACATTCCGGTGCCGCGGACGATCACGGTCACGTCGACGCAGATTCAGTATTCCCAGATCGTGATGCTGAACTTCAACGGCCTGACTTGGCCGCACGTGTCGGTCGCCACGCTGGTGCCCGACGCCGCCTTGCCGGTTCCGCCGTCAGTGTGGAGTTGACACGCGCACAATCGGGTTCGACGCGCATGCTCCGTCTCGCAGCGACGAGCTGTGAGACGGAGGAAAGCGCACAGCGCTACCCGACCCCGCTCGCACAACGAGAGGCGCCGCCGGCGCCTCATTCATGCACGCGACGATACGCTAGGCCGGCATATTCCTGGTTCGCGCAAGCGCGGCGCCGAACGTCCAGGGCATCGATGCAGCGACGCCATGATTGGCGTGCGTCGTTCCCTGCCAGACCCCGAACAACCGTTCGCCAATTTCACGGTACGTCTGCCAATCCCATTCGACGCCCAGGTGCTTCATGTACTGACCGAACAGGCAGTCGCCTTCGCCGTTTCTCCAATTGTACTCTTCAGCTGCATTTTTTGTTTCGAGCCACGCCACAAACGTCTGCCGGCTTATCGCCCATTTGGGATTATTGAGCATTATCGGTTCTCCTGCCTTGGTTTTTCTAGCCGTTTGCACGCTTGCCCTCGAAAGGATCGATCATGCCTGCCAAGGTGCCGTGAGCAGGATCGTTGGCGAGCATTCACCCCAAAGTGCGCCAAAATCCGACTCTTAAACGACTAACCGCGATGAGGTTTCTTACCTCAGCGCATAATTGCGCGGCATGCCGCGCCCTCGCGCATGTGCATCGGCAATCGCTCGGCACCGCGCCTTTAAACAAACGTCGCGTCGAGCCGTGCGTTCCGTCCGCGATGCGATCCGGGCATTCCAACTGTGTCACTTTGCGGACGTTTGCGGATGCCCCAGCGCGGCGAAGCCCACGCCGTCCGAGCCGGCAATGAAAGACGCGGGCCCGGGCAGAGTTTGTCATCGGCTTGCGCTTCGCGGCCCCCTTGGCGCTTTTGCCCACGCTGCGCTGGCCGTAATATTCCAGTCCGGCGATCTGTTATAGTGCCTGCTCGACCGCAAGCTTGGGGGCTCACGTGGAAGCATCCGGTTATCTCTATACGATCGCGGCTGCCGGCATGTCCTTCGCCGGCTTGTCAGTCCTGACAATGATCCTGCGGCAAATACTCGGCGGCCAGCTGACCAAGTTCGACAGTTTCGTTACGCGCAGCTGGATTCAACTGGGGTTCATGGTCACGCTCGGCGCGATCCTGCCGCCGCTGTTCGCTTTGTTTGAAGTCTCGCCGGCACTGGTTTGGCGCACTGCGAGCGTTTTGATGGCGTTTATTCTCGGGTCCTGGGCGTTGACATTCCCGCGGCGCCGGCTTGCGACCAAGTCAACGCGCCTGCCACCACAGGTCATAACTTTCTTGTCGGCCATGGTTCTCATTGCGCTCGCTCTTGCAGCGAACGCGATTGCGGTGCCGCTTGAGCGTCTACCGGGCGTCTATGCGGCATCGGTAACCGCAACACTTGTTGGCGCCGCGATGTTGTTCCTGTTCACGTTCGTGCACTGGTACGATGCCGAACTTTGAGCGGGGCTTTGCTGCCCATCGCGCTAAAGCGCATGGGGCGAGCAATACGCGGACCCAGCAGCGACGGTGCGGATACCGACTATGCGCCGCTCGGCGTTCCGCCCTCCTTTTTTATTTGGGACAGCTTTCGTGCAGTGGCTTGGCAAAGCTCGGACACGAACAAAAAACACACTGCCAGAATGATGAAACTCGCGCTGTTGCCCTCATCCTGAGGTGCTCGCGCGCAGCGCGAGCCTCGAAGGATGTAGGCCGAGGCGCTCGGGCCTGCATCCTTCGAGGCTCGGCGCGTTGCGCCGAGCACCTCAGGATGAGGGAAACAGGGCAAGTATTGCGATCGGAGAAAAAGTCGTGCCGCAAGCAATCACCGCGCCCGCTGCGCGGCGCGCGCCACGCTCCGCTGCAGCCGCGCCTCGCGCCAGAACAGAAAGAAGCCGGAGGCGACCACGATGGCGGAGCCGAGCAACAGGCTCGCCGACGGCACGTCGCCCCAGACGAAAAAGCCGAAACCGAGCGCCCAGGCCAGCATCAGGTAATAGAACGGCGCCACCGCGGTGGCCGGTGCCAGATGCAGCGCCTGGGTCCAGAAATACTGGCCGACCGCATTGGTAAAGCCGGTGCCGAACATCATGACGGCGTCGATCGGCTGCGGCCAACGAAAGCCGAACAGCAGCAGGAAAGAATGCAGCACCGCGAGCGTGGTGATCTGCCAGATCATTAGCGTATTGGCGGATTCGGTCTTGCTCATGCCGCGCACCGCGACGGTGACGCTGCCGTAGAGCACCGCGTTGCCGAGCGCGAACAGGGCGCCGAGCGAGAACGAATTGGCGCCCGGCCGCGCCACGATCAACACGCCGGCGAAGCCGATCAGCAGCGCGGCCCAGCGCGCCACACTGGTGCGCTCCTTGAGCCAGAAAATCGACACCAAAGCGGCGAACAAAGGTGCCGAGAAATTGATCGACACCGCGCCGGCAAGCGGCATCAGCGTGAAGGCAAGCGCAAACAGCGTTTGCGAGGTGGCCTGCGACAGTCCGCGGGCCAAATGATCCCGCGGGCGGCGCGTGGCGTAGACCCCAAGGCCGGTCACCGGCAGCATGACGGCGGCGCAGACCACGAACGACGCGAACGAGCGCGCGAACACCACTTCGCCGACCGGATAGAGGCCGACCAGCCATTTGGTCAGCGCCGCGGCGGTGGCGAACAGGATGGTGGCGAGCACCATGCAGAGGATGCCGCGCGGCACATGATCCTTGTGAATTTGCTCGTCTTTGCGAATTTTCTCCAAAGCGGCGGGCACCGGCGCGGCGCCCGGAAACTGCGCGCGAGCGGCCGGCTTGTCGTTCACGGTAGACGGATCGGTGCGCTGGTCCATCGCTCAACGGCGCATGTCGATGCTGCGGAATGTTCCGGCACGCACCGAAGCATCGGCGCGGCTCGCGATCAAGTCGCATGGTCGACATTCGACGGCGATGCGACGAGGGGTGGCGCGCGCGCCGCCAAGGAAACCGCCAAGGAAGCCGCCAAGGAACATTCCACCAACAGCCGGGTTCAACGATTCGAGGAGCCGGTTCGGCTCTTCACCTGAAGGAGTGCCCCCTATGTGCGACTATAGCCTGCATCTCGTCGCTTCGCGGCCGGCGACAGTCGGCGACAAACTGGTCACGACCGATTTTACCCGCTCCATCACCCGCGGCTTCTCGGCCGTCGGCGAGCCCGACGTGGCGGTTTGCCTGCTGCCCGGCACAGAAATTGCGTTCGAGGAAGAAGTCCAGTACGACCGCGCCTTCAGCCTGTTCGGCAAGGCTCGGGTCGAACACAAAGTTGCGCGGTTCCGCCAAGTCAACATGGACGACCCGCATGTGCATCACGACGCGCTCGAATTCCCGGGCGGCCAGATCGTGATGGTGACCCGGCTGATGCCGGGCCAGCGCGCCGCCGTGCTGCAACTCCCGGTCACCGGCCAGGAGCAGAGCCGCGGCAAAGAACAAGCCGCGCCCGCGCGCGAGCGCACGATCGAACCGATCGCGCCGTAAGCGCATTTCGTTTTCGCGCGGAGAGCGCCGCGCGCCGACGAGCGGCTATGCGTGACCTGCACGCGGTGAAGAAGCGATCTTCACCGCGGGGCAGGTTTTACGTTGCGGGGGATAAGCACGCGGGCTTGAGCAGTTGCGCGATGCCGCGATAGCAGGCGGCGATTGCCGCATTGGCGCGCAGGGCGCGCGAGATGGCAGTTGCCGATCAGCAATGGGTCCGCATCGAGACACCGGGCGCGCGCGGCTCATGCAAGGCCAATATCAAGATCCCTTGGGATCCGATCTCAGGTTCGGTCGATTCCCGCGGCATTCTGTGCCGCATCGTCGCTGTTTGAATGGTTGGATTGATTTGCCGCTAGCGGCCGCGCAGGCGCGCCGTCTCGGCAACATCGAGCCGTCCTGCGGCGTCGATCGCAACGCCGTAGTCCTTGCGGGCTTGCTCGGCGCTGATCAGACCGTCGAGCACATCGTTGCGCACGCGGTCCGGATCGCGCGCCCGCGGATCGCCGAAACCCCCGCCGCCTGGAAGATGAAGGCACATGGCATCGCGCGGCGGCACGGTTTGGCGGCCCTTTGGCCGGATCGGCCGTCCGGAGCGCAACGCGACCGTTCCGGGAGCGCCTGCGCTGCCGCCGTTCCGTCCGCGCGCCGGATTTTTGACCCGCTCGAAATTGCACAGCAAAGCAACCGGATTGGCGTCGGCGCCGCCGATTTCGATGATTTGGCCAAGCCCGCCGCGGAATTTTCCGGGCCCGCCCGAACCATCGCGAAACTCGCGGCGATAGAACACGACGGGCGCAATGCTCTCCGTGGCCTCAACCGGTATCGTGCGCACGCCCGAAGGAAAGGACGTGGCAGACAATCCGTCCTTGGCGGGTCGCGCGCCGGTGCCGCCGCAGTGAAAGATGACGGTCGAGAACAACGGCAATGCGTTGGCGTCCGTGCCCTCTTCGACTTCATCAACCAGCGAGCCGCCGCCGAAAATCTGCGGATTCCACAACGACGATGCGCCTTCCGCCGGCACGCCGCCGGCGATAGCCTGGTGCAGGCAGCCGGCCACGACGTCGGGCAGCATTTGCCCAACCGTGTGGCGCGCTGCGACCGGCCAGGGCCGGTTGGCATTGAGCACGCAGCCTTCCGGCGCCGCGACCGTGATCGGCTCGAGCGAGCCGGCATTGTTCGGCACGTCCGGCGCGACCAAACATTTGACGCCGAAGGCGGTGTAGGCAAGGCAATAATTGAGCACGACGTTGATGCCGTAGCTCGAGGCCGGCGAGGTGCCGGCGAAATCGACGTGAATGCCGTGTTCGGAGATCGTCAGCGCAGCGTTGAGCGCGAGCGGCTTGTCGTAGCCGTCCATGGTCAGCGTATTGCGATAGGTGCCGGCCGGCAGGGCGCGGATGCGCTCGAGCGTCGCCTCGCGCGACGCCTCGATAATGGAATCGCCGAGCCGGTCCAGATTGGCGATCTCGAACTCGTCCATCATCTCGATCAAGCGCCGGCCGCCTTCGTCGTTGCACGCAGCGCAGGCGTAGATGTCACCCTCGACCTGCAGCGGCTCGCGCACATTGGCGCGCACGAGGCGCAACAAATCCTCGTTCATGCGGCCCTCACGGGCGAGCGGCATGATCGGGATCGACAAACCTTCTTCGAA
>JASHXZ010000447.1 GCA_030043285.1 Xanthobacteraceae bacterium
AAGACGATGAAACCGGCGAGCACCAGCCGCCGCATGGCGAGAGCCGGATAGGCCGAGTGCATCGCCGAGATCGCGAACGCGGCGAGGACAAGAACCAAAGGCAGCGTGACAATCCGCGGCACCAGCGGCGAACGCTTGATCAGAACGAAGCCGGCGAGCGCGCCGGTGAGCAGCACCATCGCGGCTTGGCCGAGCAGGTCGCCGCCAGCGCCCGCGGCGACAGACGCCGGCGCGCCCAAATCCGGGAACGGCGCAGCCGTAAACCAGGTCAGCAGGAACGTCGCCAAGAACAAGACATTGCGCACGAGGCGCTCGCCATTGGCGGCGCCGAGCAATGCCGGCTGCCCCGGAGTCGAGAGCATCGTCACGGCATGGGCTCTTGGCTTGCGATCGCGACGGTCATTAACGCCATCCGCCGTATTCGATCAGGCCGCGCGCATCGTTCGCCGATCATATCGGGCGCGAACCGCATCTGATTTGCGCCGCAAGGCGTCACCGAATTGTTAAGGCCGGCGCGGCGCATGCGGCTTTAGCCGATGGCCGCACGGCTATCGGCCGAACCGGCGTCACGGATGATTGTGCTGTCGATCCAGGCGGCCGGGTCGACGCGCCGGCTTGCCAGCCCTGGCCAAAGCCCGGCCGCGTAAACGTTCCAGGCCGTGACCGAATAGATGCCGAGGTGAACGGAGCGGCATTTTGCCGACATGACGACGAACGGCAGGAGGCCAAGCGCCAGCGCTGCGGCGATGCCGCCGATGGGCGTGGGTGTAACGAACGGCACGACGATCAGCGCCAGCCACCAGACGTGAACGCCGGCGAGCAGACCCAATTCGCGCCCCATCTTGCGCAACGCGAGCCAAAAGCCGTCGCGGCCGGCCGTCGCCCGCAACACTTCGCTGCTGCCGAAGGCGATCCGCGTCCGCCAGCGGCGCAGCAGCAGCGCGTAGGCGTTGCCGCTGTGGCCGTAATGATCGATGCCGGGCGTATCGATGCGCGCCAACTTCCAGCCGAGCGCGCGCAGCCGCACGCCGAGCTCGAGCTCTTCGCGGCTATGCAGGTTGCGGTCGCCCAAATAGCCGGCGGCCTCGATTGCCTCGCGGCGGTAAACGCCGCCGCAGTCGAGCTGGTCCACTGTTCCGGGCAGCCGGTCGGCGTCGCGGGCGCTGGCGCGCTTGACGTATTCGAGATTGTCCGCCTCGCATTCGATGATGGCGCCGCCGACGCCGGCGTAGTCTCGATTGTCCTGCAAAAATCGGATCGCGGCGGCGAGAAAGTCCCGGTGCAGCCGCATGTCGCCGTCGATCAGGCAAACGAAGCGGCCGCGGCTGTATTGATAGCCGAGTTGCACGCCGACGCCGCAGGAACGGTCCGCGATGCTGTTCAGGCGCACGATCTTGATCGGATAGCGCGCGGCGATCTCGATGGTGCGGTCGGTGGAGGCGCTGTCGGCGAGGATCACCTCGCCGTCAAATCCGGCAAGCGCCGCGAGCGCGCTCTCGATCGCGCCGGCGATGTGGCGTTCCTCGTTGAGCGCCTTGATGACGATGCTGATATCCGGACGCGTGCTGACCATAGTGCCGCAACCAAATAGAACAATGTCGACGTGCTCGACGGTCTCGAAATCGATGAGAAAGAATCGAGCCGCGACGTTTTGGCCGTCCGCCGCGCGCTCGTGCCTATGGCGCAGGGCCGTAAGGATTATCTAGCAAGGGTGCCGGCAGCGCGGGCGACTTACCGCGGTTAACGCTAATGCCAATCAGGGCATCGGCTGTGCCGCGTGCGCGGCCGATCCGGTGTCCAGTTTGTGCGCGCCGGCATTGAGCCGTAACGCTTCGGCAATATCGGGCTGGATGTCGTTGCCGCCATCGCCGCGTGCCAACCCGAAGCCGCCGGCGCTGCGATAGGCCCAGACCGCCCAGCCGAATCCGCTCGCCTCTGCGGCCGCACTCACGTCGTGGAACCACTGCGTACGTTCCCGGGCGCGCCGGCCGGCGAACTGCAGCGCCGTTTGTCGGGCGCCGAATTCACCGAGCATGACGCGGTCAGGCGGGATGCCTTGCGCGCGCGCCCAATCGGCAATGCCGGCGAAGGCCTTCGTCATGGTGCCGGCATCGAACCCGGAGGCGCGGTAATCTTCTAATCGCGTCCACGCATCCTGGTAGGCCAGCGACTTCTCGGGCGCCGAGAGATTTAGGGCGGCAATTGTCGCAGCGCTGGCCGTCACACTGTCGTCGAGCGGACGGGCGCGGGCCGGATAGGGAACGTCGGCCAGATACCGGGCGGCATTCCAGGACGCGCCCTGATGGGTGAACTGATACGGATCGTAATAATGAAACGCGTAGCGCACCAAAGGGTCGGCGGCGAACGGCGTCGTTTTCATTTTCATCAACGCGGCCGCCGACGCCTCGTCACCGCCTTCCAAAATCAGCGGCAGATCGGGCGAGCCGGCGCGGGCTGCCGCGTAGGCGGCTTGCAACATCGGCTGCCATGCGCCGGGTGCTATCGGTGGCTCGTTCATCAGTTCGAGCGCAACGCGCTTGCCATGCAATTGGCCAAGCAGTGCGGCGGTGTCGCGGAGCAGCTGCAGATAGGACTGAAATGTGGGCGTCTGCAGCCCGGCGGTGAGCGACCGCGCGGTATAGTCTGGATGGATGTCGCTCGGATGAAAGTCGACGATCACTCCCAGCCCCGACGCCAGAATAAGCTGTACGCGCTCGGTGAGGATGCGATCGACTGCAGCGCGGCGCGTTCCTTGAAACTGCAGGAAGGGTCCGGGATCGACGGCCAAGCGTACAAAATCGAAGCCGGTGCGCCGCAACGCCTGCAGTTCGTCGGACGTCAGTATGTATGACGGCCCGACGAATGGCGGGAAACTAAAAGCCTTCTTGTCCGGCTCGACTGCCGCCCACGCCATCGCGGTGACGCCGATGCCGCGTTCAAATCGCGGAACAGACTCTGCCGCAGCGGCGGGCGCGGCGATCGACAGCGCAGCGCCCAACGCCAGAAGCGCAACCCAGCGGGCTCTCTTCATGGGTCGTCCTCCGATCTGAACTTCGCCACCCGCTCGCCGCGCGAGCAGAGACGGAATGTTCACGCCACGGCCGCGCGCTGCGCGCTCTGCCCAGACGGATCCTTGACGACGGTACTTGCCATCCATTCGGCGGGCGGCCGCCGCCGCTGCAGGAAGCCGGGCAGGAAGCATAAGGCCTGGGTATTCCACGCCATGACGGAATAGAGGCCGTGACGCAGCGAGCGCCAGCGCCACGACATGACGACGAACGGAAAGGCGAAGAGCGCTGCGATCGCCACCACCGCGTCCACGTCGCGGAGCACGGCGGCGACGCTTGCCATCGTGGCCCACCAGAGGACGACCAGGGCGCATAGCCGCGAGTTTCTGTCGTCACGCAGGACAAGACCGAAATGCGGGCGTCCGAACGCTGCTCTGATCATCTCGCCAGGGCCGAACGCGTTGCGCGTTTTCATTCGTCGCAGCAGCAGGCCGTAGGGGTTCTCGACGTGGCAATAATGTTCGACCGCGACGCAGTCGATTTTGGCCAAAGTCCAGCCGCCGGCGCGCAGACGCGCCGCCAGCTCCAATTCCTCGCTTCCATGCAGGTTGCGGTCGGTCGAATAGCCGACCGCGCACACCGCCGCGCGGCGGTAGAGGCCGCACCCGCCCAGACGCGTCACCACACCGGGACCGCGGTCCGGATCGTGCCGGCGCACACGCTGGGCATATTCCAGACCGCTGGCGTCACGATTGATCATGATGCCGCCGACGCCCGCTGCGGTCGGATTATCTCGCAGAAAGCCGGTGCCGGAAGCGACAAAGCCGCGGTGCAGCCGCATGTCGCCATCCATGAGGAGAACAAATTCGCCGCGGCTGTACTGAAAGCCGAGTTGCGCACCGGCGCCGCAGGAACGATCGGCCGCGTTGTCGAGGCGGACGATTTTGATCGGGTAGCGCGCGGCGATGTCGAGAGTGCGATCGGTGGAGGCGCCGTCGGCGAGGATCACCTCGCCGTCGATTCCCACAAGCGCCGCAAGCGCGCTCTCGATGGCGGCGGCGATATGCCGTTCCTCGTTGTACGCCTTGATGATGACGCTGACGATCGGTCGCTTGTCGTCGGGCATGTCTTGCGACTCGTTCTCACATAACAGCAACGGGATCACCGAGCCGCGAATTAAGCGCGCGGCTCAAGCCGTTGAGCTTGCCGTGCAGCGTCGACGGGTTTTCGCCGCGTGTCAGGCAGATGCGCGGCAGCGCGTAGAGATGACGGCGATGCTCGGCAAACAGCATGCCGGGCCGGGTCGTGACAGCGGTGTGAAAGCCGAGCGCACGGCAAATGTCCGCTTCGCGGTCGCCGCAAGCGCCGGAATGGCCGAACGGATAGGCGTTGTGATTGACCGGCTTGCCGGTGATCTCCTGCAGGAAGGCGCGGTTCTGCGCCATTTCCCAATGCACCGCCGCGGGCGTCGCCCGCGCCAGATTTGGATGCGTCGTGGTGTGGCCGCCGATCGTCACCAGGGGATGGGCCGAGAGAATTCGGAGCTGTTGTTCGGTGAGCGCTTCTTTGTCGACCAGGGCGCGGATTTGGATCCCTGCCGCAGCAAGCGCCGCACGGATCGCCGGCAACAGATCGAAGTCGCTGTGGATGGCGGCCTCGATCGCCGCATAGGCGCGTTGTTTGCTCGGTGCATCGCTGCAGTCGAAACGCCCGAGCCCCGGGATCACGACCTCGTCGTGCGACCGGATCAGCGCGGCGAGGCCGAACCACCAGGCATCGATCTCGCGCGTGACCATTCCGGTCGAGACGTAGACCATGAAAGGCGCCGCGAATCTCGCCATGACCGGCAGCGCCTTGGTGAGATTGTCGGCAAAGCCGTCATCGAAGGTGAAGGTGACGAACGGACGGGCAGCAGGCGTACTCAGCCGCTCAATGGCCTCGTCGAAAGTGACGAAGTCCAACTGCTGCTGGCGCAGCCGGCGCAGGATCCATTCCAGCTTCCCGACCGGACAACGCAGCGTATGGTCCGGATGAAAGGCATCGTCGTCGACGATGCTGTGCAGCGCGAAGATGGTGCCGCGCCCGCGATAGCGAACCGCCAGCGCACTGCTCAATCCTGAGAAATGCGCCGCCGCGTAGACTGCGCTTTTGATGGCCTCGGGTAGCGACACGGGACCGTCTCGCTGTTGCGATTCAGGAGGAGACGCCGGCGTGACGTCCGCCGCAAACATCATCATCAATAATCAATTAGAGGCCGCGGCGCTTCGGTTCCATCGGAGTAACCCTAATGGCCGCCGGAGCGAGGCCGCAGCGACAAGGCGCAGCGAACGGGTGTGGCGGCCGCTCAGGCCGCTACGGCCTCGGTCAACACCGCGCCGCGGACTTTCCGCGCGTTTAGGCCGAGTGCCGACAGAACCGCCTCGGCCGTGCCCTCGTCGGCGGCGTCGGCCTGACTGACGAGCACGATATGATCGACCAGACCGGCAAAGAAGCGCGTGCTCGGGTCGCGGCTCACATCGGTGGCGGCGACGATCACCATGTCGAAGTTGCTGGTCTGGGCGAATGCCAGCCTGATGTCTTCGTCGGTGATGCGGCGATCGCGGCGGCTTTTGGGCGAAACGAACGGAATGACGTTGAGATTGGTGTCGCGGTCTCGGATCACCGTTTCGGACAGCAGCCGTCGCCCAACCGCGACGTCGACCAGCCCGGCTTCGCCGTGGTCGGCATCGATCGCCGACAGCGCCCGGCGTTCGAGATCGGCATCGATCAGCAGCACGCGCTGCGTCGTCGCGCCCAGTGCCGCAAGCGTCAATGCCACGGCGGCGGCATCGGCATCGTCGCCGGACGCGACCACCATGACGCTGCGATTGCCGGGCCGCGCCGGACTAGCCTGCACCGCGTTGTAGACTTGCTGGATCGCGAGCGCGACCCGCGATCGAGGATTCTGTACGGCTTGCGGCGCAAAGCCTTCGCCTTGCGGCATCACGGCAAGCACCGGCACGCCGGTGGCGAGTTCGGGTGCCGCAGCCGCGCCATCGGGCTCCCGGCCGCGCTCTTCGTGTGCCGCTGCAGCGCCGGATCGCGGCGCGCTCGGCCGCGGCATGCTCGCCCGCATCATGACCAGACCGCCGCCCGCGGCGACCCCGAGAAACAGCGCGCCGAGCGCGATCAGCGCCGATGACGGCGGCCAGCTGCGGTTCAGCGGCAGGTCGGCTTTCGAGATCACCTGGATGTTCTTGGTGTCGAGACGCTCCTGCTCGCCGGTTTCGCGCGCGCGCACCAGAAACGCTTCATACACGGCGCGGCTCGCCTGCACGTCGCGCTCGAGCTCGCGCAACGTCACCATCGCGGCGTTGGTGGCGAGCGTGCTCTGCTTGAGTGCATCGACATTGCGGGTCAGCAAATCCTCGTTGGTCTTCGCGCTCTCGTAGTCGGTACGCGCGGCGAGCGCGATGCGGTTGACTTCATCGGCGATCATGCGCTTGAGCCGCTCGGCCTGGGCGTGGATCTCGATCACCGCCGGATGGCGGTCGCCGAGGCTGGTGGTTTGCTCGGCTTC
>JASHXZ010000448.1 GCA_030043285.1 Xanthobacteraceae bacterium
CGCGCGTACGAGGATCAGATTACGAGCGGCGTGCTGATTGGCGCGGGCATCGGCGGCGTCGAAGGCATCGCCGAGACCGCGATCCTGTTGCGCGACCGCGGCCCGCGCCGGGTATCGCCGTTTTTCATTCCTGGCCGGATCATCAATCTTGCCTCGGGCTATGTCTCGATCGCGCATGGCCTGAAAGGGCCCAATCACGCCATCGTCACGGCGTGCTCGACCGGGGCTCATGCCATCGGCGACGCGGGCCGCCTCATCGCGCTCGGCGATGCCGACGTCATGGTGGCGGGCGGCACCGAATCTCCGGTCAACCGCATTTCGCTTGCCGGCTTTGCCGCCTGCCGCGCGCTGTCGACCGGCTTCAACGACACGCCCGAGCGCGCCTCGCGGCCCTACGATCGCGACCGCGACGGCTTCGTGCTGAGCGAAGGCGCCGGCGCCCTGGTGCTGGAAGAATACGAGCACGCCAAGCGGCGCGGCGCCCGCATCTACGCTGAACTCGTCGGCTACGGACTCTCGGGCGACGCCCACCACATCACCGCGCCAGCGGAGGATGGCGACGGCGCCGCGCGCTGCATGCAGGCGGCGATCCGCCGCGCCGGCATCTCGGCCGAGGACATCGACTATATTAACGCTCATGGTACGTCGACGCCGCTCGGCGATGAGATCGAGTTGAGGGCCGTTGAGCGGGTGGTCGGCAAGGCGGGCGGGCGGATTGCCATGTCGTCGACGAAATCCGCGATCGGGCACCTGCTCGGCGCTGCTGGCGCGGTCGAGGCGATCTTCTGTCTGCTCGCCATGCGCGATCAGATCGTGCCGCCGACCATCAATCTCGACAATCCATCCGTGGCGACTGCGCTCGACCTGGTGCCGCACCGCGCCAAAAATCGCCCGGTCAATATCGTGCTGTCGAATTCGTTCGGATTTGGCGGTACCAACGCCAGCCTGATCTTCCGCCGCTCAGCGAATTAGCGGTCATCACCGTTTCGCCATATTTGCTCCGCACTCGCCTGCAATCCACAAAGTGTCCCGGTGCCGCGACCGTTGCGCTGGGCAGACGCAAGAGAATGTGCGAGCATTCGTTAACGCCGGAGTGGGGCCGGCCTACTCAATCATGCATCTCGACCAAAAGGACATGTGGCGGTGACGGATTCCGGTACACCGCCTGGGAATGGTGAGCGCCCCGCACCAAGTCGACGTGCGGCCGCGGAACGTTCCGTGGATGCAATCGATCGGAAAACGCGTCCGGCTGCAAAGCCGCCGGCTGGCACCGCGGAGCGGCTTGTCAAGAACGGCGCGGCGGCTCCCGCAGCTACGCCAGCTCGCGCGCGTCCCTCCGATCCGGCCTTGCTGACGCGCACTGCCGCACGGACCACGGCGCCGCGCACCGCCGCGCCGGTTCCGTTGGCAAGCGCTACGGCGCCCGTCAGCAATTCAAGGCCGGTCGTCGGCGCCGGCGAGCCGCTGTCGCCGCTCTCGCAGTCGCTGCTCGACGGCATAGCGCCGCCGCCAAGCGGTGCCAAATTCGCCGAGCCCAAGCGCATCAACCCGCGCAGCCCACGCGCGGCGCTCGAGCCGGACCGCGTCGAAATCCCGATGCGCCGCTCCAGGCGCGCGCGGCATCCGCTGGTGATCGTCGGCAATGCCATCATCAGCATTTTCCTGATCGTGGCAGTTGCCGCCGGATACGTGGTCTATGTCGGGAAGCAGCGCTTCGACGCGCCGGGCCCGCTTCAGCACGACCAGACCGTCAATATTCCGCGCGGCGCCGGCATCCGCGATATCGCCGACGTGCTGTCGCGCGATGGCGTGATCGATCAGTCCTGGGTGTTCATCGGCGGCGTGCTGCTGCTCAAGGCGCGTGAAGGATTGAAGGCCGGCGAATACCAGTTCAAGGCGCATGCCAGCCTCGACGACGTGGTCTCCACGCTGAGCGACGGCCGGGTGGTGGTGCACCAGATCAGCGTGCCCGAAGGATTGACCTCGGAGCAGATCGTCGCCCGACTGATGGCCGACGAGGTGCTGACCGGCAACATCGACGAAATTCCGCCCGAAGGCTCGATGCTGCCGGACACTTACAGTTTCACGCGCGGCATGACCCGGGCCCAGATGATCGTGCACATGCAGCATGCCGAGCAGCGGCTGGTGAAGGAAATCTGGGACCGCCGTTCGCCCGATCTGCCGCTGAAGACTCCGGAGCAACTCGTCATTCTGGCGTCGCTGGTGGAGAAGGAAACCGGCAAGCCGGAAGAGCGCACGCGCATCGCCGCGGTGTTTATCAATCGGCTCAAGCAGCGAATGCGCCTGCAGTCGGATCCAACCATCATCTACGGACTGGTCGGCGGCAAGGGCACGCTCGGCCGGCCGATCATGAAGAGCGAGATCGACCAGCCGACGCCGTACAACACTTATCAGATCGACGGCTTGCCGCCGGGACCGATCGCCAATCCGGGCCGCGCGGCGCTCGAAGCGGCGGCGAACCCGGCGCGCACCCGCGAGCTTTACTTCGTCGCCGACGGCAGCGGCGGCCATGTGTTTGCCGAAACCTACGAGCAGCACCAGAAGAACGTGCTGCGGCTGCGCCAGCTGGAGGCCGGCCAAGCCGGTCAGACACAGCCGGTCTTCACCCCCGCCGGGACGGAGACCCCGGTGCCCGGGCCAGCCGCTGCCGCACCGCCGCCGCCTCCCGCATCCTCGCACACGGCACACCACAAACCGCATCACCGTGCCCAGTCGGCCGAATGATCGGCTTGTGAGCGCGGCAGCCCGTCGTTAAGTTCGGCGCGCATTTTTTGCTGATTCACGGGCTGGAGGCTGCATTCCATGGCGCTGTCGAGCATGACGGGATTTGCTCGCAGCCACGGCGTCTGCGGTCCGTATTCCTGGACCTGGGAAATCAAATCGGTCAACGGCAAGGGCCTTGATCTGCGGCTTCGCCTGCCGCCCGGCTGGGACACGATCGAGCCGGTGTTGCGCGCCACCGCCAGCGAGACGCTGGCGCGCGGCTCGATCCAAGCCGGCCTGACTGTCGAGCGCACCGGCGCCACCGTTGCGGTGCGGGTCAACGCCGCGGTGCTCGATGCGCTGCTGGTCGCGGCACGCGACGTGGCGCGCCGCATCGAAACTTCGCCGCCGACGCTTGATGGCCTGCTCGGCCTCAAGGGCGTCATCGAAGTCGGCGAAGCGGGCGAGAATGCCGAAGAGCGGCGCCAGGCCGAGGCTGCGGTCGCGGCCGGCTTTGCCGAAGCGGTCGCTGCGCTCGCCGGCATGCGCCGCCATGAAGGCAGTGCGCTCGGCCGCGTTCTCGGCGCGCGGCTCGACGAGATCGCCGCTCTGGTCCAGCGCGCCGAGCTGGCGCCGGGCCGCCGCCCCGAAGCGATCCGCGCCCGCCTTGCCGAGCAGGTGGCGACGCTCTTGGCGCAATCCGACCGGTTCGATCCGGACCGCCTGCATCAGGAAGCCATTCTGATCGCCACCAAAGCCGACGTCCGCGAGGAGCTCGATCGGCTGGTCGCGCATGTCGCCCAGGTGCAGCAACTCATCGCGCAGGGCGGCCCGATCGGCCGGCGGCTCGACTTCCTCGCCCAGGAGCTCAATCGCGAAGCCAACACGCTATGCGCCAAGGCCAACGACGTCGAGCTCACCAATATCGGGCTTGCGCTCAAGGCCGCGGTCGAGCAATTCCGCGAGCAGGTGCAGAACGTGGAATAGGCAATGGCGCGCGCGGCCCGGCATCGGACCAAAACGAGCAAGCAAAACGCGATCGCGCGGCGCGGTCTGATGTTCGTGCTGTCATCGCCGTCCGGCGCCGGCAAAACCACGCTGTCGCGCCTGTTGCTGCGTGGCGACCGCAACGTCGAGCTTTCGGTGTCGGTCACGACGCGGCCGAAGCGGCGCGGCGAAGTCGACGGCCGCGACTATCATTTCATCGACC
>JASHXZ010000449.1 GCA_030043285.1 Xanthobacteraceae bacterium
GACCGAGCGGCTCCCCCGAGTTCCCCGACTCCCCTGCCGCCCAGTCAGACAAAGCCTAGTTTGTTTGAGCCTCAACGCGACTAAAGCACTCCAAGACCCGCTTTAGTCTTGGAGTGCTTTTGCGCGGCTTGAGGGCCTGTTTTGCGCAATACCTTGGGCGACAACGCACGCGTTCCAGCGCCAGCACGAGCAAAAGCGTGGTGGACACGTCCGCCGCGCCGGCGCCGGGGGCTCCTACGTCAAACCCTCCTCCGGCGAACGCACCGCATGGGGCTGCATTCCTCGTTTTGGTCGCCAGTATCTTTCAGGTCTCGGACGATGGGACACGCCTGCGTCGATCGTCTCCATCGCCACCTTCAAAGCATCCGCAGCCGAGGCGCTATCTTTCGCTGTTTCGAGCATCTGCACTTTGTGGCTTGCAGGGTTAGAGGGCTTTGGACGCACGCGCCAAATACGGGCCCGCCATTTGCCCGGGCTTCGTTCAAAGGCCTTGACGGTAAATTGCCTGTAATCCACTCCCGTAGGATGACTGGCAGCCGTAAGGGAATGCTTGTCATTTGATGGCCAATTGGAGGCAAAAGAGCGATTTCAAAGCGGCGTTGCGCAGGCGGTCGGCCCTGGCTAAATTCGAGGTATTCTGAGGGTGAGTAGCCGTGCGTAAGAAAAAACAGCCCGTTCTTCGCGGAAAATTCGATCGACGGTATCGCGCCAATTCTTCTCTATCAGCCCGGGAAAGGGCCGCAAATAATTTGCTACCACCGGCACAAGATCGAGCAAATCTTGCAGCGGAATTTCGCTCGTAATTTGGTCCATGTTGAGTTCCAAGGCGCAGCAATTCCAATCTCGCTCTCGACTACATGTTTCAATCGCTCAATTAGCGCACGGTCGCCGGCGATCAAACCGCCAATGCGATGCCTCATGCGCTTGCTGTCCGCGGTTGGTTTGCCACGTTGCCCCTAGACGTGAGAGAAGCGGGCACCTGGTTGCGGATCGTTTTTTCCTCTGACATTTGTACGTTCCCGCTCGCACAGCCGGCAGGAGGAAGCGTAGCCCGCGCACGATGTTTTAGCGTCTTCCCCCTTTCTTCCGCCGCGGCTTTTCGAGGAAGAAAACTACCGGCATAAAATGCATAAGTCCTTGATTTCTTTGGTGAGCCCGGATGGGATCGAACCATCGACCTACTGATTAAAAGTCAGTTGCTCTACCGCTGAGCTACGGGCCCGCTGGGCGGCTCCATGGGTAGCGGAGCGCGCCGCCGCAAAGTGCGCCCTCCCGTATCAGACCAAGACCGTGCAAGGCAACGCCGAAGCCGAGCCATGTGGGCAGCTGTGGCGCACCGGACCACCGTCGTGGCGCGATGCCGACGCAGCCGTCGCATGGCCTGCGGCCATTTGCTAGTCTGGCCGTCTCCCGACCGCCTTCGCCCAGCGAGGATATTGCCATGCCCATCGTCAATCGCGTCGCCGACCTGCATGCCGAGATCACCGGCTGGCGGAGGCAAATGCATGCCCAGCCGGAGCTCGGCTATGACGTGCATCGAACGGCCGCGATGGTGGCCGAAAAGCTCAAGAGTTTCGGCTGCGACGAGGTCGTGCCCGGCATCGGCAGGACCGGCGTGGTCGGCGTCATTCGCGGCCGCGAGGGTGACAAGGTCGTTGGCTTGCGTGCCGACATGGATGCGCTGCCGCTCGAGGAAGAGACTGGGCTGCCCTATAAGTCGACAATAGCCGGCAAGATGCATGCCTGCGGCCATGACGGCCACACCGCCATGCTGCTCGGCGCCGCCAAGTATCTCGCCGAGACGCGCAATTTCTCCGGCACCGCGGTGGTGATCTTTCAACCGGCCGAGGAGGGCGGCGCAGGCGGCGAGGCCATGGTGAAGGACGGGCTGATTACCCGGTTCGGCATCCAGGAAGTCTACGGCATGCACAACTCGCCGGGGCTGCCGGTTGGCGAGTTCGCGATCCGGCCCGGACCCATCATGGCGTCCGCCGAGCACATCACGATCAAGCTCGAGGGCAAGGGCGGCCATGCGGCGCGGCCCCATGTTGCGATCGACACCATTCTGGTCGGCGCCCAGATCGTCAATGCGTTGCAGTCGATCGTGGCGCGCAATGTCGATCCGCTCGATGCCGCGGTGGTGTCGGTCTGCATGTTCCAGGCCGGGCACACCGACAACGTCATCCCCCAGCATGCCACCTTGCGCGGCACCGCGCGCGCCTTCAGGAACGAAGTCGGCGCGCTTCTGCGCCAGCGCATCAACGAGATTGTCGAAGGCACCGCGCGACTCTACAACGCGCGCGCCGAAGTCATCTACCAGAACGGCTATCCGGTCCTGGTCAATCACGAGGCGCAGACCGCCTTCGCCGCCGACGTGGCGCGCCAGATCGCCGGCAACGACAAGGTCGACACGCACTTTCCGCCGCGCATGGCCGCCGAAGATTTTTCCTTCATGCTCAACGAACGGCCGGGCGCCTTCATCTGGGTCGGCAACGGCGACACCGCGAACCTGCATCACCCGGCATATGACTTCAACGACGAGGCGATCCCGATCGGCACCTCGTACTGGGTGCGGCTCGCGGAAAGCGCGCTGCGGGCTTGAGGCGCGTTGACTCACTAACACAAGCGGCCACAATCTCGTCGATAAGCACGCAAAAAAACAGCGGCTGGAAAGGAAACAAACGGCGGTTTGTTGTCGTTAGTGGAACGCTCAGTGTCTCCTCAGGAGGGTTCCGGCCATGAAGCAACTGACATCCCTGGCGCTTGCAGTCCCGATGCTCACGCTGGCTTTCGCCGCCGCAACGCCGGCACGGGCCGATTACACCCTCATCCAGTTCGCGAGCGGATATTGCGAGGTGTGGTCGAACAGCGCCGACAATCCAGGCGGGGCCGGCTGGACCAAGCTTGCCATTGCGCTGCCCAATTGGGACGCCGGCCAAGCCGCATACCACGCTGCGCGAGCGCAGGGGGTTTGCCGGTGAGTGCATAGCGGCGTTACGGACCGCAACGTTTCAAAGCCAACATCAATAACCGAGCCAGAGCGCCTTGCCGCAAGCTGTGCGGCAGGGCGGTGCTCTTTGCTGCGCATAAATTGTCGGTCGGTCCGTGCTGGCGCGCGCACTCGCGGGGCGTGGCCTCATTTATCTTTCCGCTTCGTGCGGAACGATGAAATTATTGCGCCGCCTCGATCCGGTTGTCGGCCGGCAGCTTCGGCTGCTCGGCGATGGCTTTCGGCTGCGGCAGCAGCACGGCGGTCTTGGCCGTGACGCGCTGCCAATAGGCGAACGAGTTCAACCGCGTGCCTTCGACGAGCGCGATCAGCGTCGCGGCGATGAACGGCAGGCTTTGCACCACCAGGACCAGCGCGAAAATATTGATCTCGCGGATCTGCTTGACGTTGGTGACGGCGAGCGCGACCGCGCTGGCGACGAGGAGGCCGGCGATGATCGCTTCCCAGAACGCCGCAAAGTCGGGACCCTTGCGGGTCAAGCCGCCTTTGGCGGTGCGCAGGAACGGCAGGCGGTCCTTGAACAGGCCGATGCCGACGGCGCGTGCCACCGTCCATTGCACCGCCATGGCGGCGCAGACCGCGCCCGCCATCTGTGCCGGCGATGCCCGCACCCGCAGTCGATAGAGCGCTACAAAGTGCGCCACCGACACGATGAACGCACCGAGAATGGGTAGCGTGAGGATGCGGTCGGGTACGGCAATGTCGGCGAACGCGACGAACGGTACCCAGACAATGTTCAACAGCGCCACCACCACGCCGATGCTTTCGGCGCCGAGCCAGTTGAGCCAGCCCACCGCATATTCGCGTTTCTGTTCGCGCGTGAGCCCATCGACGCCGGGCAGCAGGCGCCGCCAATGCTTGCGCAGAATCTGCAAGCCGCCGAAGGCCCAACGATGGCGTTGCCGCTTATAGGCGTCGAACGTATCGGGCAGGAGGCCAAAACCGTAGCGCCGGTTTGTATAGTGCGCGCTCCAGCCGCCTTCGAGCAGGGTGAGACCGAGATCAGCGTCCTCGACGATGGTGTCGCTCGACCAGCCGCCGGCGGCATCGAGCGCGGCACGGCGAATCAAACACATGGTGCCGTGCACGATGATGGCGTTGAACTCGTTACGCTGCACCATGCCGATGTCGAAGAAGCCGGCATACTCGGCGTTCATGGCGCGATGCATCGGCGAGCGGTCGCCGTCGCGGTGATCCTGCGGCGACTGCACCAGGCCGACATGTGGATCGGCAAACAGCGGCACCAAGTCCTTGAGCCATTCGGCGTCGACCACGTAGTCGGCATCGAGGACGGCAACGATCTCCGCATCCGGCGCGGTGCTGGCCAGCGCCAGGCGCAAGGCGCCGGCTTTGTAGCCTGGCAGTTTCTCGGCGTTGAGGAACTTGAAGCGGTCGCCGAGCGCGCGGCAGTGCTCCTCGACCGGCTGCCATAATCCCGGATCTGGCGTGTTGTTGACCACCAGCACGCATTCGAGATTGGGATAATCGAGCCGCGCCACGCTATCGAGCGTCGCCTTGAGCATCTCGGGCGGTTCGCAGCAGGCTGGAATATGGATCGACACTTTCGGCGCAAACGGCTCGGGCACGAGCGGCGGCGAAGCAGCGAGCCGCCGCGGCGGCCGGCCGAAGGCGATCGCCGCGATCTCGTCGAGCCGCGCCAGCGCGATGGCGACGAGCGGCAAGAGCAGCACGACGCCGAGC
>JASHXZ010000450.1 GCA_030043285.1 Xanthobacteraceae bacterium
ATTCGGCTTTGTTCTTAATCGCTCTTGGCGGAGCCGGCTAGAAGCCGCTTGAGACCTTCGGCGGGTTGGCGGAACGCAGGATCGAGTTTGAGCGCCTGGCGGAAGTCGGCGATGGCGTTTTCCTTGTCGCCGAGCCGCTCCCGGATCAGCCCGCGCGTCGAGAAAGCGCTGGCCGAATGCGGGTCGATCTTGATGGCGGCGTCGACGTCGGCGAGCGCGTCGGCGTTGTCACCACCCAGATAGTGCGCCCAGGCGCGATTGTAATAGGCGAGCGCAGCCTGCGGCGACAGCGCAATGGCGTGGCTATAGTCGGCGATGGCGCCGGCGAGATCGAGCTCCGCACGCTTGGTATTGCCGCGGTTGATATAGGCGTCGGTCGCGCGCGGATCGAGTTTGATCGCCTGGTCGAGATCGGCGACCGCGAGCGCGCCTTCGCCCTTGGCCAACAACGCGCTGCCGCGATTGTTGTAGGCTGCGGCCGTCGGCTTGAGACGTATCGCCTGGTCGTAATCGGCGATGGCGCGGTCGAGCTCACCCTTGCGCCGCCACGCCACGCCGCGATTGTAATAGGCCGCGGCGTAATCGGGATCGATGGCAAGCGCGGCATTGTAGTCGGCGATGGCGTGGTCGGTGTCGCCCTTATCGTCGAAGGCGTTGCCGCGGTTGTCGTAGGCGACGGCCAGGCGCGGATTGAGCTTGATCGCCGAGCCGTAATCGGCGATGGCGCGGGGAAGATCGTGCAGCCGATAGTAGGCGTAGCCGCGCTCGTTGTAGGCGGCGACAAAAAGCGGATCGAGCCGGATCGCCTCGCTGAGGTCGGCGACGGCGCGGTCGAGCTTGCCGCTGCGGCGCTGGGCGACGCCGCGGTCATAGAAAATCGCGGCGCTGGCCGGACTGAGCTGCGCGGCCATATCGTAATCGGCCATCGCCGCATCGCTCTTGCCCGTATCGTCGTAGGCATTGGCGCGGTTACGGTAGAACTGCGCATTCTTGCCGTCGAAGCCGATCGCGGCGGTGAAATCCGCGATCGCGCGGTCGTAATTGCGCTGCTGATACGCGACCAGGCCGCGATTGTCGTAGGCGAGCGCGAATTGCGGCGACAACTTTATGGCGTAATTGAAATCGGCATCGGCGCGCACAAGGTCGCCTTTGGCCCGCCAAGCGTCGCCGCGGTTGTTGTACGCGGCGGCAAAGTCGGATTCGAGCCGGATCGCCTGATTGTAATCGGCGATGGCGTGGTCGAAATCGTTCTTGTCGAAGAAGGCAATGCCGCGATTGTTGAAGGCGGCGGCATTTTTCGAATCGAGGCGGATCGCCTGGCCGTAATCGGCAATGGCGAGATCGAGCGCGCCGGTGCGGCGGCGGGCGAGACCGCGATTGAAATAAGCCGCGGCGTAGTTGGGCGACAGCCGGATCGCCTCGTTGTAATCGGCGATGGCGTGCGCCGGATCGCCTTTCTCGTCATAGGCGTTGCCGCGCGCCATGAATGTCGTTGCATCGGACGGGGCGAGCGCAACGGCCCGGTTCAAGTCCGCGATCGCGTCGTCGAAGTTGCGCTCGGCAAGTAACGCGGCGGCGCGGTTGGCGAACGCCCGCGGCGAATTCGGATCGCCGCTGATGGCGCGGGCGAAATCCTGGACTGCGCCGGTGAGATTGCCCTGCGCGCGGAGCGCCACGCCGCGATTGTTGTAAAGCGCGGCGAGATTGGTCCCTTGATAGCGACCCGAATCGATCAGCGAAGTGCAGGACGCGACGCGCTCCTCGTTGGTGGCGCGCCATTCGCCGGTGCAGCGCCGCTGATCGCTGCTGTCCTGGGCGCAAGCGGCACGAGCGATGAGGAGAACGGCCGCGAGCGCGAGCCAAAGGCGACGTCGAGAGGGCAGGGAGCTTGGCCGCGGAGCTAGGTCTTGCATCGATGGTCTGTTCTGCGCCCCCGAATTTTCAGCCCAGCCGCTTTGCCGCTTCCGCGACCATACTGAGGTCCGCGTATTTCTTCACGTCGATATCCTGCCGCAGCAGGCCGACCTCCTTCTGGAGCTGCAGGTTGCTTTGCAGCGCTGTCAGATTGGGCATGCCGTTCGGATCGCGATACTGATCGCGGCGGCCGAAGGCCCATTCCATGCGGGCCGGCGGCGTCTTGTTGAGCCGGGCCACGATGGCGACGGCCTCTTCATGGTTTTTCGGATCGGTGTACCAGCGGACCGCGTCGACCACGTCTTCGAGAAAGTCGACCAGCGCGGCGCGGTTCTTGTCGATGAAGCCGGTGCGCGCCGTCCACATGGTCAGCTGCGTGATGCCGAAGGCGTCCTTCTGGGTGAACAGCGTGTTGGCGATGGTGCGCAGGTTCGGATCGAGCGAGAACGGCGGCACCGCGCTGATCAGGTCGGCCTTCTTCTCCGCCAGCATGGCGCGCATGGCGGGGAACGGCGCCTCGATAATGGTGTAATCCTTGTTGGCCTCGAGGCCGTTGCGACGCAGCATGGCGCGCATCGCGATATCGACCGCGCTGCCCATGGCATTGGTGGCCAGCACCTTGCCCTTCAGGTCGGCGACGCTTTTGACCGGCCCGTCCTTGAGCACCATGAACTCGTTGGTGCCGTGACCCGCCACGCCGTCCTGCACCTCGTCGCAGACGACCCGCAGATCGTCCAAATGCGCGTTCTGGATGGCAAGCGCGAACGAGGAGAACGCCAGCGGGCCGATCTCGAGTTCGCCGGCCGCCATGGCGGTGATGACCGGCGGTGTGCCCTCGAAATGGATGGCTTCGGCCACATAGGACTGGCCGAAGTGCTTGAGAATGTCCTTCTTCTCCAGCACCAGGGGCGCCGAGGAGGCCGGCACGACGACCCAGCCGACGCGGATTTTCACCGGCGCCGCGGCTGCGGGCAGCGCCCGGCCGGCCGTCGCCAGGGCCGTGCTTGCGGCGAGTGCGCCGCGGCCAAATTGCCGACGGTTTATGCCGACCGTCACATCAGTCCTCCACACCCGCCCGAATAGCCCTATTCATCGCGGCCAAGGCATGCTATCGACCGCCGCCAACC
>JASHXZ010000451.1 GCA_030043285.1 Xanthobacteraceae bacterium
CGCAATAATCGGAATTGCTGCCGCGGCGAGCATCATAATTGCAGGTCGCATGTCACGTTTCCGTTTCCACCGATAGGTAAGAATAAGTTACCTGGGGGAGCGGTTTTGATCAAACAGTCCACAAGCTGAATTAAGCGTAGAAGGTCATCGAGAGTCCGACGGGCTCCGAGGTTGCTTTCGCCTGACTTGACCCACCCATTGCCGGACTTGGGCCAAGCCGGTAAACCAAGCCCCGCCGCCGCAAATCGGTCACGGCGCCGTGCGACGGCGGATCGCCATGGCGGAACAGCAAAGATGGTGCGGCGGCGCGTCGTAGAGGAGCCGATTTCGCGGCTTGCAGTCTGGTCGCTGCGGCTGGCGCTGTTTGCGCTTGCCGCGACCTTCGTCGCCATCATCATCGTGCGCTCGGGTGCGCTCGACGTCGTGCCGGCGCTGTCGACCCTCGGCGGCGCGCTGTTACTCGGCGTCGTCGCTATTCTGATGGCGTTCGGCGCCGGCATCGTAATCTGGCACGAAGGCTGCGGCGGCGTGCGGCAGGCGTTGCTGGCGGTACTGATCGGCGCCGCGCTGATCGGCTATCCGGCCTATCTGGGCGTGCAGGCCTATAAGCTGCCGTCGATCTACGACGTGACGACCGATCCGATCGACCCGCCGCAATTCGACGCCATCGCGCGGTTGCGGCCGCGCGACGCCAACCCGATCACCTATGAGGGCCTGTACGCCGCCGAGTTGCAGCATACGGCCTATTCGGACATCGAGCCGGAAGACACCAGCGCCACGCCGCAAGAAGCCTACGATGCCGCCTTGAAGGTCATCACCCGGCGGCGCTGGCGCATCGTCGACCAGCGCCCGCCGCAGCAGCCGGGGGCAACGCGCGTTGCCGACCAGCGGCAGCCGCACGACGAGGCGGCGTCGGACGGCGTCATCGAGGCAGTGGCGCGATCGATGATTCTCGGTTTCCGCGAGGACGTGGTGGTGCGCGTCCGCGCCACCAGCGACGGCACGCGCATCGACGCGCGCTCGGCGTCGCGTTATGGCCGCAACGATCTCGGCAGCAATGCCGCGCGGGTGCGCGATTTGCTCGCCTCGATCGATGACGTTCTGTCGGCGCCGCATCCGCAGAAAGAGCCGCAGAAGGAGCCGCAGAAAAAGCCGCCGCCCGCTCAGCCGTCGCGCGGCCGTTCCGCCAAGCGATAAGTGCCGGCGATTGCCGGCGCTCCATCGGTGGCGACCACACCGCGCGCGACCAGATCTTCCAGATGCGCCAGCGTCGACAGTCCGGCGGCGCCAATGAGGCGCGGATCGAGGCCGATATAGACAGCCTTGACGATGGTCGGAATGTCGGCCGCGCCTTTGCCGAGCCGATGCAGGATCGAGGCTTCGCGCCCGCGCCGATGCTCGATCAGAAATCGCACATAGCGCGGCGCGTCGCGCACCGGCGCGCCATGGCCCGGCAGATAGAGCGGCTCGCTGCGCGCGGCGAGCTTGCGCAGCGACGCCATGTAGTCGCTCATGGCGCCGTCGGGCGGCGCCACGATGGTGGTCGACCAGGCCATCACGTGATCGCCCGCGAACAACACATCGCGCTCCTTGAACGCGTACGCCATGTGGTTGGCGGTGTGGCCGGGCGTCGTCACGGCTTCAAGCGTCCAGCCGTCGCCGGCGACCGTTTCGCCGTCGGCGAGCGCGACGTCGGGACGGAAATCCATATCGGCCGAGGCGTCGAGGCGGCGGGTCTCGCCGATGTGCAGCGGGCGGGCGAGACGATGCGGCCCTTCGGCAAAAACCGTGGCGCCGGTCGCGGCCTTGATCTTCGGCACCGCGGGCGAGTGGTCGCGATGGGTGTGGGTGACGAAAATGTGCGCCACCGTCTCGCCGCGTACCGCGTCAAGCAGCGCCGCCACATGCGCGTCGTCGTCCGGCCCGGGATCGAGGATCGCCACTTTGCCGCGGCCGATGATGTAGCTCACCGTGCCCTTGTAGGTGAACGGCCCCGGATTGTTGGCGACGACCGCGCGCACGTCCGGCGCCACCTCTTTGGCCTCGTCGGGCACAAGATCGAAGCTTTTGTCGAACGGAATATTGTCGGTCATGCGAAAGCGGTGCACCGAAGGGCGCGCGATGTCCAGCGCCGCAGGTGCCGCTCTGCCGTCGCAATTGCGCGGACAACCAGGCGCGCAAAAAATAGAGCCCCGGCGCCGGGAGCCGGGGCTCCGGCAATCCCAATCGCCCAAACGTGCGAGCGAGACCACCTGTCCTCAGCCATGCAAGCGGTGGGCCAATTCCCGTGGCGTGAGAGAATCGTGCAGATTCGCCTTCGGTAATTGACGCCGCAAGGCTTGCTGGCTGTCGCGCAGGCGGTCGCTGACTATTTTGCAGGCAAAGGAGCGAATAGCGTGGTCCATTCGCTGCTCGCCATTCGCCGATTCTAAAACGGCGTGCGGCTGCGGATGGCGGCCGCCAAGGTGCCCTCGTCGAGGTAATCAAGTTCGCCGCCGACCGGCACGCCGTGGGCGAGGCGGGTCACCTTGACGCCGGCGTCATGCAACAGGTCGGTGATGTAGTGCGCGGTGCTCTGACCGTCGACCGTGGCGTTGAGCGCCAAGATGATTTCCTTCACCGCCGGATCGTGGGCGCGCTTGACCAGCGCATCGATCGTCAGATCGTCCGGGCCGATGCCGTCGAGCGGGGAGAGCGTGCCGCCGAGTACGTGGTAGTGCGCATTGAGCGCCTGCGCGCGCTCGAGCGCCCACAGGTCGGCGACGTCGGCGATCACCACGATGGCCGAACCATCGCGGCGCGGATCGGTGCAGATCGCGCACGGATTCTGCGAGTCGATGTTGCCGCAGCTTCGGCACACCTCGACCTTGTCGATCGCGGTTTGGAGCGCGGCGGCGAGCGGCGCCATCAGAGCTTCGCGTTTTTTGATCAGAAACAACGCCGCGCGCCGCGCCGAGCGCGGCCCGAGTCCGGGCAGCCGCGCCAACAGCTGGATCAGGCGTTCGATTTCGGGCCCGGCGGAGATCGCAGCCATCAAAACAATTTCATGCCGGGCGGCAGCGGCAGGCCGCCGGTGAGCGCCTGCATTCGTTCTGCCAGCATCGCTTCCAGCTTGCGCTTGGCGTCGGCATGCGCGGCGACCAGCAGATCTTCGACGATTTCCTTCTGATCGGCTTTGAGCAGCGAGTCGTCGATCCGCGCGTTGCGCAGGTCGCCTTTGCCGGACAGCGTCACGGATACGAGGCCGCCGCCGGCTGCGCCCTCGACCTCGAGGCGGTCGAGCTCGGCCTGCATCGCCTCCATCTTCGACTTCAGCTCGGCGGCCTGCTTCATCAGATCGGTAAAATTGGGCATGCCGTGATTACTCCTCGTCGCCGGGCGCACCATCGCCGGGCGCGTCCTCGCCGCTTTCGGCCGCAGCCGCGTCGGGCGGCGGCCGCACGTCGACGATTTCGGCGCCGGGAAAGCGCGCCAGCACCGCCGCCACCAGCGGATCGCCGCGCACGGTGTCTTTCAGCTCCGCCTTGCGCGCGTCGGCCTGGGCCCGCAGGCTCGGCGCGCCGGCTTCCGCCGAGACCGCGACCATCCAGCGCCGGCCGGTCCAGTCGTTGAGTTTTTTCGACAGCTCGCCGACCAGCGTTTTGGGCGCGCTCGGCTCGAGCGCGATCTCGAGCTTGCCGTCTTCGAAACGAACGAGCCGCACGTCGCGCTCGAGCGCGCTTTTCATGGTCAGATCGCGCCGCTCCGCCGCAAGCGCAATCAAGTCTTCGAAGCGGGTGATGGCAAGCGCCGGCGCCGGCGCCGCCTCGGTGTCGGGCTGCACAT
>JASHXZ010000452.1 GCA_030043285.1 Xanthobacteraceae bacterium
AAGCCGACGAGGAGCTTGATCGGCCGGTCGGGGTAGCCCGCCACCTGGGCCCGGACGGCGCCTGTTGCGCAGGACAGCGCGAGCGCGAAAGCCAGAGCGGCGTGCCGCAATCCCATCGTCATCGCAGCCCCCCTGCCGATCCGCCGACATGACCGGGTTCGGCGTGGCCGCGTTATCCTAGTGGGTTTGCAGCCGCAGGTCAGCCAAGATCGCGACGCAGCACCAGTGCTGCCGCGCCACCCGCGTAGTAACCCGGCCGGCGCCCGACTTCGCGGAAGCCGGCGCCCTCATAAAGCCGGCAGGCCGGGGCGTTGTGTTCGTCGACTTCGAGGAAAACGGCCCGGGTGCCGAGGCCGGCCAAGCTGCGCAAATGATGGTCGAGCAGTGGTCGCGACCAGCCGCGGCCACGGCGCGCCGGCGCGATCGCGACGGAAAGAATCTCGGCTTCGTCGGCGGCCAGGCGCGACATGATGAACCCAACCAGCGTGCGGCGGCTCATGGCGCGATGGGCGATGACGGCGCGATCGATGAGCAGCCCATAGACCTCATCTTCATCCCAGCCGCGGCCAAACGATCGGCCGTGCAGCTGCGCGATGGCAGCGGCGTCGCGCGGCCCCGCCGCCGAAAACGCAGGGGGAGCGCTGCTTAAAAATCGCGACACGATGGTCATGAGCGGCGCGGCAATTGGGCGGCGTTTTGCGGCTGCGCGTCGGGTGTGCGCAAGTATTGCGGCTTTGGCGGCGACTGCCCTTCGGGCAGCACCGCGCCCATGCGGGCGACCCAGACGATGTCGGGCGCATCGCGGGCATCCACCCGCAGCGGCGCCGGCGCGCCTTGGGGCAAGTGGTCGGCGACCGCTTGCGCGGCCGATCCAATAATACGCGACGGCGCTTCGGCAGCGGCGCGCGCGGCTTCGCCGAGCGGCGCAAGTCGCGGGGCAATCACAATGCGGCCGGCGGGGCCGAAGACCTGCAGGTAAACGTGGTCATGCCGGGCGTCGATCGCGGCGATCACCGGACTGGCGTCGTCGTCGGCAAGATGCGGCGCCGCATAGGCCGACAGTGTCGAAACCCCGACCGCGGATTTCGCGGCAGCAAGCGCAATGCCGCGCGCCGCTGCGATACCGACTCTCAGTCCGGTAAAGCTGCCCGGGCCGGTGGTGACGACGACGCGGTCGATATCCGTGAAGGCCAGGTCGGCGCACCGCATTACCTCGGCGATCAGCGGCATCAGCGCTTCGGCGTGGCCGCGCACCATCGGCAAGCTTTCGCTTGCCATCACGCCCAATACTCCGGTGTCGAGCACGGCCGCCGAGCAGGCCGCCAAAGCCGTATCGATAGCGAGCACGCGCATCGTGTTGATCGCCGTCTGCGGCGGGGCGCCTGCAAGCGCCGCCGGCCGCGGTTGCGCCTAGTCTCACAGGATACGCGTTTGCCCCCGCGGCGCGTCGCCGGATTATACCGGACGGACCTCGGTCACTTCGGGAATGTAATGCCGCAGCAAATTCTGAATGCCGTGCCGCAGCGTCGCCGTCGATGATGGACAACCCGAGCAGGCGCCCTTCATGTTCAGATAGACGACGCCGTCCTTGAAACCCCGGAAGGTGATATCGCCGCCGTCATTGGCGACCGCGGGCCGCACCCGGGTTTCAAGCAAATCCTTGATGGTGGCGACGGTCTCGGCATCGCCGGTCTCGAAGAACTCGCCGGCGTCGCTCGGCTCGGCCTCGCCGCTTGCGATCAGCGGCTCGCCCGACATGAAATGCTCCATGATGGCGCCGAGGATCATCGGCTTGAGCTGCTGCCATTCGCCGCCGCCCTTGGTCACCGCGATGAAATCGGAGCCGAAGAAGACGCCGCTGATCCCCGAAATACCGAACAGCCGCTCGGCGAGCGGCGATTGCGCCGCCTGTTCGGGATCGCGCAGGTCGAGCGTGCCGCTTTCCAGAACGGGGCGTCCGGGCAGGAATTTCAGGGTCGCCGGATTCGGTGTTGCTTCAGTCTGGATGAACATGGCCTGTTTCCCAAGGAAAGCGCGCGATAACGCGACTCTGGCGCGCCGACCGCTGATCTTGCACGATAAATGGCCCTTTTGCCGGGAAGGTGCAAGCGGCGGCGTTCATCCCACCGCGCGCGCAATGGGCCGGGCTGGGCCGCCGTCGCAGCCGGCAATGTTGATCGCAAGGAACATGATCTCCACTCGCTGGCCGGCGAGCGCAGTGAGATTGGTCAAGTGTTCGGCGATCAGCACGCCGTTGCTCAAAAGCGTGTTGTGGACCGGGAAACCGTAATCCTTGCTGCGATAGTGCGCTTCCTGGTCCGGCGTTGCATTGTCCATGCCGACGAGCTTCGCGCCACGTTGCACCAGCCAGTCCGCGGCTTCGCCGGTAAGGAATGGATGCTCCTCGTAGCGCGGGGTTCTCATGTAGCGCCACCAGCCGGTATCGATCAGCACGATGTCGCCAGGCTGCATGCGCGGGGTCGCGCGCTCCAACTCGGCAACACCGATGGCGCCGCGGTCGCCGGCGTCGATGTGCCAGACCAGGCCCGGGCCGTAGAAGCGCTCGAGCGGCACCTGGTCCATCGCCGGCGCGCCGTTGATCCAGTGACACGGCGCATCGACGTGGGTGCCGAAGTGCACCACCATCTGGATTTCGGTGACGTTGGAGTTGGCCGGCGGCTTGGTCGAAAACTTGCGGAAGGTCGGCTGCGGAAAATGTGCGATGCGCGACAGCGTTTCGGTCAGCGGATGCGAAAGATCGATCCACGGCCCGTTGCCCGCGCCGATGCGTGGCGCCGGCAGATCACGCCAACCTTTCCAGCCGTAGGTCTTCTTCGGGGCTGGTTCGCACATGGATCGGAACTCCCCTCTTTTGTTTTTGTGTTTTTGCGCAGGCCATCTTTACGT
>JASHXZ010000453.1 GCA_030043285.1 Xanthobacteraceae bacterium
TAGCATCCACAACGCGGCGACCGGCAACGCAGCAACGCACCAACCATTTGTATAGACCGGCAATACTGCAAGATCGTAGATTTTTTTGTTCGGGATCATTCATTTTCCTCGGTGTGTTGAGGCATTTTTCGTGCATGTGCAGGGCATCTATTAGCCGAGCCATGAGACATGCAGGTGTTTGTAGGAGGGGAGAATGACCGTTCCAGCCGCTCGGGTGCTCGCGTTTCCCGGAATCGATCTTGAAGCTTTAA
Organism: Xanthobacteraceae bacterium; assembly: GCA_030043285.1. Taxonomy (GTDB): domain Bacteria; phylum Pseudomonadota; class Alphaproteobacteria; order Rhizobiales; family Xanthobacteraceae; genus BOG-931. Next base: position 252 of record JASHXZ010000453.1, read on the forward strand.
CCAAGCTGCGCACCCGCGCGTGCGATGCTTTCATGAGCGATGATCTTACCGCCTATCAGGACGCTTGTATGATGATGCGGAAGCTGTTGGGCGGTCGAGATGTCTCGGAAACCGACGATCGAATTTACAGCGACCGCGAAGAGTCCCCGCCGCACAAGGTGGTCGCGCAAGACATGCGAGATCGGCTGAGCGCAAAAGGCGTTGTACTTTGAACGGCAAGCAATCAACGCTTCGCCGGCGCGGACCTGACTTGCAGCGCGACGCACAGAGGATGATCGACGAGGCGAAGTTCTTGGTAATAGGCTGCGCAATCGTATCGAAGGCAAAGCTTTCTTGACGACATCGGCTGGGATTGAGTAGCTCTGGGCTTTCGCCGTCCGAGAGCGCAACCCGGTCCGACTCGTACAAACTTCGACGTGACGTCCTCCCCCTCCATTCGACTTGGCCTCGACATCGGCGGCACGTTTACGGACGTGGCGCTGGAGGTCGGCGAGCGGCGCTTTACCACAAAGACGCTGACGACGGCCGGCGCGCCCGAAGAGGGCGTTCTGGCGGCGTTGCGCTCGGTTATCGAAGCGGCGGGGATCGCGCCTGGTCAGGTGCAGCTCATCATCCACGGCACCACGCTCGCCACCAATGCGGTGATCGAACGCAAGGGCGCCAAGACTGCGCTTTTGACCACCGAAGGCTTTCGCGACGTGGTCGAGATCCGGCACGAGAACCGCTTCGAGCAATACGACGTCAACATCGATCTGCCGCCGCCGTTGGTGCCGCGCCGCCTGCGCTTTCCGGTGCGCGAGCGCATCGATGCACAGGGCAGGGCGCTGGTGCCGCTCGACGAAGCAAGCCTTGCGCACGCCATCGATGCGCTTGCCGCCGCGCAAGTCGAAGCGGTGGCGATCGGTTTTCTGCACAGCTTCACCGACCCGGAGCACGAGCGCCGAACCGCCGAGGCGCTGGCTCGCCGCCTGCCGCACGTTGCAATGACGCTCTCGTCCGACGTGTCGCCGGAAATGCGCGAATACGAGCGCTTCTCCACCGCGTGCGCCAACGCCTACATCCAGCCGCTGATGGGCCGCTATCTCACTGGCCTGAAGCGCGAACTCAAGCGCGCCGGCTTTACTTGCCCGCTGCTGCTGATGACCTCCGGCGGCGGCGTGGCCACGGTCGAAACCGCTATACGCTTTCCGGTGCGGCTCATCGAATCCGGCCCTGCCGCGGGCGCCATTTTTGCCGGCTGTATCGCGCGGCAGAACGGGCTCAATCAGGTGCTGTCGTTCGACATGGGCGGTACCACGGCGAAAATTTGTTTGATCGACAACGCAGCGCCGCAGACCGCGCGTGTTCTCGAAGTGGCGCGGGTCTATCGTTTTCTCAAAGGCAGCGGCCTGCCGCTGCGCATCCCGGTGATCGAAATGGTCGAGATCGGCGCCGGCGGCGGCTCGATCGCGCGGCTTGATGCGCTCAAGCGCATCGCGGTCGGTCCGGATAGCGCCGGCTCGCGTCCCGGTCCTGTGTGCTACGGCCAAGGCGGTGACGAGCCGACCGTGACCGACGCCGATGTCGTGCTCGGCCGCATCGACCCGGACAAATTTTCCGGCGGCCGGATCGCGCTCTACGCCCGCGGCGCCGAACGCGCCGTGGCGGACCGCATCGGCGCACCGCTTGCGCTTTCCGCAACCCACGCCGCGTTCGGCATCAGCGAAATGGTCGACGAGAACATGGCGAACGCGGCGCGCGTGCACGCCATCGAGAGCGGCAAGGATGTACGCGCCCGCACCTTGATCGCGTTCGGTGGCGCAGCGCCGCTGCATGCCTCGCGCGTCGCGCAAAAACTCGGCATCCGCCGCGTGCTCATTCCGGCCAATGCCGGCGTCGGCTCCGCCGTCGGACTCTTGCGCGCGCCGGTCGCTTACGAGATCGTGCGCGGACGGCTGGTGCGTCTGTCCGAATTCGATGCGGCGGCCGCAAATCGTCTCATTGCCGAGATGCGCGCCGAGGCCGAAGCGGTGGTACGCCAAGGCGCGCCCGATGCCGAACAGCTTGCCGAGCAGCGCTCCGCCTTCATGCGCTATCGCGGCCAAGGTCACGAGATTGCGGTGACGCTGCCGGTGCGCGATTTTTCAGCCGCGGATCGCGCGACCCTGAGCGAGTTGTTCGAAGCCGCATATCGGCGACTTTACAGCCGCTCGATTCCGGGCGTCGACATTGAAATTCTAAGCTGGGTCGTATCGCTGAGTGCACCGGCGCAAGGTCGCCTCGGCACCGCTGCGGATGAACAGCCGAGCGAGCCAAAGCCGGCAGTGCGCCATGCCGTGTTCGACGCCGACTCTGGCGAATTCGTCGAAACGCCGGTCTATTGGCGCGCCGACCTCGCGCCCGGCGCCCGCATCAAAGGGCCGGCGGTCATCGCCGAAGACGAAACCTCGACCGTCGTCGGCCCGCAATTCGAAGCCCTCATCGACCGCTTCGGCTATATCGAGCTCAATGCTCGTGAAGCCGAAAATCCGTAGGTCAGGAATCTCGCGCCTTAACCATAAAAATATACCGGCGACGAATGGCAGCTAGGCCCAAACGCATACGCCCTTGAATCGCGCCACAATCTCGCGCGGCGATCAAACGATTTCGAATTAAGGCGGCCGATTGCGGCAAATGCGCCGCGGAATCTCCCAAGGTCGATCATATCCGCGCCCCATTGCTTGAGGAACTTCGACTCAAGTCCGCGCCTGCAACGCGTATCGTAAGTAAACGCGTGCATCTCAAGCGCGGCGGGTGGGTGTCGTTCGCGGACCACCACGCGTCTGTGTGTGTTGCGTAGCGTTGAGGGTCCGCACGGGGAAGTGTGATGAGGGGGGGCTTGCGGTGGCCGCTTCGGCCATTCCAGGTGCTTTGCGTATTGGCCGACCTCTTGCTGCCGGCCGCGGCCTTTTCCCTTCGATCGGGCTTGGCCCGCACGTCGCGGCGGCGTGCCGCTAATCGTCAAGCCGGATCACGGCCGCTGCGGCGGTCGTGGCCAGCGCCGCAACGACAACACCGTCGTCATCGTCTACGGCAATTCGCCAGCCGTTTGTCGGTTAGCTGTCTGCGATCTCTTGTGGCTGCCCGACGACGGCGATCATTGCCGCATTATGCCGGACCTGAAAGGGAGCACACACACCGGCCTCTCATCGTTCGCGCGTATCAGCACGGGAGGCGACCATGA